>JBGSME010000971.1:0-14057 GCA_041740335.1 Bryobacteraceae bacterium
CGTCAAGCTGGAAGTCATTCAACTGAGGAAGTGATTTCGTGAAGGCTCCCGTTGAGAATCAGCTAGCCGCAATCAGGAAGAGCCGAGGCGTCGGGGTCTCCGAGCTTGCGCGGCGCTTGGACATAAGCCGCCATACGATTCACGCGATCGAGATCGGCACCTACGTTCCAAACACCGAACTGGCTCTGCGGCTGGCCGCTGAACTGGAAGTGACCGTCGACGAACTTTTCTCGCTCTCCTCAACGTCTCAGAAAGCTCCCGATTCGGTCGTAGCCGAGGTGCTGAGTCCGTCCGTTGCCGCGACCGGCGATGCGGTGCGAATTTGCCAGATCGGCTCGCGCTGGATCAGCGTGCCGGCGAGCGCCAGGCCATATTACATGCCGGAATCCGACGGCATCGTCAAACGAACCGCAAGGGCGGACGGCCGGGCGGACGTCATCGTATTTGCCAAGGACGATTCCACGCCAAAGCGTATTGTGCTGGCGGGATGCGATCCGGCCACCAGTTTGCTTGCCCGCATGGTGGAAAAGAGCACCGGCGTGGAGATCGTCTCCGCGGCAGCCTCAAGCAAACTGGCGCTCACGTGGCTGAAAGAGGGCAAGGTTCACATCGCTGGCTCACACCTGGAGGACCCGACAACCGGGGAGTTCAATCTGCTCTTCATCCGTAAGGAGTTTCCGGACGAGGACTTCATTCTCGTCACTTTTGCGCGTTGGCAGGAAGGGTTCGTGGTCGCACCCGGCAATCCGAAGGGCGTTCGCAAGATCGAGGACTTGACCCGGAAAAACGTCCGTTTTGTGAATCGGGAGATCGGTTCGGGCAGCCGCGCCCTGCTGGACCAGCTTCTGGACAAGGCGGGGATAAAAGCAGCTAAGATCCCCGGTTACGGCCGCGTGGCGCATGGGCACCTTGCCGCGGCCTATCACGTCGTTGTGGGAGACGCGGACGCATGCCTTGCGACCCAGTCGGCCGCGCAGACATTCGGTCTCGATTTTCTTCCGCTGAGCGTTGAGCGTTACGATCTGGTCATGCGCAAGAGGACGACGGACCTTCCGGCCGTCAAGGCGTTCCTTGATGTTCTCCAAAGGGCCACGCTCCGGCGCAAGCTGGAGGCTTTGGCTGGCTACGATACATCGCAGACGGGGGTGCTCGTTGCATAGGTTAGCGCTCACAATCGCTGTTGCCACAAGCCTATTCGGCGCGGATTTCGACTGGCATCTGCCGAAGGGGTTCCCACGCCCCGCAGTTCCCGCCGGCAACCCCATGAGTGCAGCCAAGGTCGAACTGGGACGATATCTTTTCTACGACAAGCGGATGTCGGTGAACGGCAGGGAATCATGCGGTAGCTGTCATCTCCAGGAGCGTGCCTTCACCGACGGACGCGCACGCGCCGAGGGAACAACCGGGCAGCTCCACCCGCGCGGCAGCATGAGCCTTGTGAATGTGGCTTATGTGCCCTTCCTGACGTGGGCGCATCCGACGCTGGATTCGCTCGAAGAGCAAGCGTTGGCGCCTATGCTCGGTGAAGACCCCGTCGAGCTTGGACTTAACGGCGATGAGAACGAGTTTCTCAAAACGGTGCGGCGTGATCGGCGCTACCAAGAGTTGTTTCCGCGCGCTTTCCCGAACCAGAGCGACGCCTATACACTTCAAAACGTCACGAAGGCGCTCGCGGCGTTCGAGCGCACAATCATATCGATGAGATCGCCTTACGACCGCTACCGCTGGGGCGGCGACTTGTCGGCGATCTCCGATTCCGCGAAGCGCGGCGAGATTCTGTTTTCCTCCAGTGAACGCGGCGGATGCTTTCAGTGCCACGGCGGATGGAACTTCAGCGGAAGCATCCGGTTCGAGGGCGACACCTCTCAGGGCCGCGAAGACGATCCGCGCGGTGCCTTCTTTAACACAGGCGTGTCGTCGTATCAGCCTCCCAATCGCGGGCTCTCTGAACATACGCGACGGTCGGAGGATATCGGAAAGTTTCGCGCCCCAACGCTGAGGAACATTGCTGTCACTGCGCCATACATGCACGACGGCAGTCTGTCGAGCCTGGAAGCGGTGATCGATCACTACGCGGCTGGCGGAAGGATGGAACACGCGAACAAATCGAGCATTCTGCGACCGTTCCAGCTTACTGCGGGCGAGAAACAGGACCTGATCGAGTTCCTGAAATCGCTCACCGATGAAGAGCTGTTGCGCGACCGCCGCTGGAGCGACCCGTGGATGGACGCCGGAAAGCCATAGAGACTAGCTCTTCTGCAGCATTACTGCCGCGGACTTGATCACAACAGTGACCTTGTCACCTTTCTTGAGGGCAGCTCCTTTACTGCTTCGCCCAACGTCCAGTCAGAAGCCCAAGCAACCTAGCTGTTGCGATTGATCACTTTACGTCGGGTTGTCGTCGATCATAAAAACTTGCTGGCGGCGATGGCGACGCAGACGATCACCTTCCCGGCGCTGGTCTCGCTAGTCACTTGGCCGGGCCCAGACGACATCGCCGATTTGATTCCGCGCACCGTGCGGGATTAGAGTTCTGGTCCCAGCTCCCGTCTCTAATTTTCTTGATCTGCTTGGCCATGAGATATGAGTACCTCGTCCTTCGTTTGGATCTCCGTCTCCAGATAGTTGATCGGCTCCTGCTCGGCTGAATCCTTCGGACTTCTCTCTACGAGAACTCAGCAATCCCGCTCTTGAGAACTCTTCTTCCTTAGTTGGCGCACGAATATTCGGATTGCGTGAGAAGGCTGCCGAGCTGCTTGACAACTAGGGAAACTGAGGGCATACTCTGGACATGCTAGCTTGTACAAGCTATATACGACCATGGAAGACATCCCGAATCAACTACCCGTCACCGATCACGATACCCCAGCAGAAGAGGACAAGGGTCTCGACCCCATCCTCGGCTCGGGCTTCGAGGAAGAGCAACCCGAAACAGACTTCGACGAAAGGATCTGACGCATGGCCAACGAATCCAATTCCCCCGAAGCTCCGGTCAAGAGAGACTTTCGCAAAGAAGTAACCGACCAGATCATCGAAATGCTGGAGAAGGGTACCGCGCCCTGGCAGAAGCCCTGGGAGCCAGGATCGCTTCAACTCCCCTTCAATCCCACTACCGAAAAGAACTACCGGGGCGGCAATGCCCTTCATTTGATGGCCGTTGGAACGCGCAAGGGCTTCGATGACCCGCGCTGGCTCACCTATAAACAGGCCGCCGCGAACGGTTGGCAGGTTCGAGCGGGCGAAAAGGGCACGCAAATTGAGTTTTGGCAGTTTGGCGAAGACACCAAGAAAGGCTCACCGACCCAAGCAGACGCCGAGCGCGAAACCGGCAACGGCGATTACCGAGGACCGCTCCGCCGTGTCTTCACGGTCTTCAACGCCAAGCAGATCGACGGAGTTTCTCCCTACATCCCAAAGGAGCGCGCAGAGTGGGAGATCGCCGAGACCGGTGAATCGATTCTTCAGAATTCTGGAGCGAAGATCGTCCACGATCAGAATGACCGTGCCTTTTACAGCCGATCCGCCGACCGGATTCACCTCCCGCCGGACGCTGCCTTCAAGACCGCCGCCGACTATTACGGCACGGCGCTTCACGAGTTAGCCCATTGGAGCGGACATCCAGACCGCCTGAATCGGCCGACGCTCAACGAAAGCTATCGATTTGGCGACCCGAACTACGCCAAGGAAGAACTGAGGGCCGAGCTTACTAGCGTCTTTCTTGCGGCGGAACGGGGTATTCCACACAATCCGGAACAGCACGCGGCGTATGTGCAGTCCTGGATCAAGGCGCTCAGCGAAGACAAGAACGAAATCTTTCGCGCGGCCAAGGACGCCCATCAAGCAGCAGACTACCTATTGGACCTGGAACGGGGGAAGCAACTCCGAACTGAGACATCCGAGCACGTCGCCGTGTTCGAGCGGGGCGCGGGAGCGGTAGCCATCACCGAAAAGGAGACGGCGACAGAACATCGGGAGCCGGTTGCCTCCAGAGGTGTCGCCAAGATTGAGGCCGAGAAAATCTTGGACGGGGAGGTGGACGGTCGTCGTCCGCCCAGCGAACAGGCCCTCAAGGAATCGTTTGCTGCGGCCGAGCTTGCCGCACGAGAACTGATGGGAGAGAAGGTGAAGACGTACTCTGCCGACACAGACTCCGGCAAGTACCGCGGCGAAGTGCTCGGCGAAACCGACCACCATCTCATCCAGAAGGTGAGTGCCAAGAGCGTCGTCGCGCACGAAAAGCACCTCCTACCCGGCACCGCCGGGGTGGCTGAAAATGTCCTGATCTCCTATTCCAATCAGACAGCCCAACTCAAGCCGAACCAGGAGCGCCAACGTTCCCACGCGTTGGCACGCTAAGCGATACCAAGATGCCGCGCGAACCAAAGGTCTATCGAACTCCGCCAGACCCCGGCTTCGTCGGCGGCTATAACTGGCCAGCGATGCTGACCGGCCTGGGTTTGCTCCTAGTTGTGAACATAGCGGCCACCCAGTTCGTGGCCTACAAATTTCACTATCAGGCAGCGCTCGGAGCGCCGCTCTTCATTCACTCGGGCCACGCCATCTATCAGCCAACAGCTTGGGCCTTTTGGCTCCTTCAACACAGCAATACGGCCAGCCTTCAAGTGAAACAGCCGCTTCTCGCGGGAGCCCTGGTGGTCGTCGTCGGATCGGCCATCACGGTCATGATCGTCTATGGACTCAATCTGAGACGCGCCCGCCGCCTCTCGGCCAACACGGAAGACTTGCATGGTTCCGCTCGGTGGGCCAGTGCCTCCGATATTCAGGCAACTGGGCTGCTCGAATCCAACCAGGGTGTTTACGTCGGTGGGTGGCTAAATCCCTCTACGCGGCATCTCCACTATCTTCGCCATAACGGCCCCGAGCACGTGCTCGCGTTCGCCCCTACGCGAAGCGGCAAAGGCATCGGATTGGTCATTCCCACGCTTCTCGCCTGGTCGGAATCTGCCGTTGTCTACGACATCAAAGGCGAGAACTGGGCGCGCACTGCCGGTTTCCGGGTAAAGGCTGGTCATCTTTGTTTCAAGTTCTCACCGGTGGAAGTGGCTAATGGTTCCCGCTTCAATCCGCTTGCCGAAGTGCGAATCGGCACACCCCGCGACGTCTCCGACGCCCAAAACGTCGCCGACATGATCGTCCGCACCGGAGAGGACAGCCCGATGGAGCGCTACTGGCAAGATGCAGCAGCCTCGATCACCACGGGCATGATTCTGCACGTTTGCTACGCGGCAGCCGCAGCCGGCAAGGAAGCAAGTCTCGGAGACCTCGCCGCTACTTTCACTAGACCGGGCCAAAGCTTCCGCGACACCTTGAACGAACTCGAGAACTTTCCCCACGACCCACAGCGCCACCACCAATGGATGACTCCTGACGGCGAACGAACCACAACTCACCCCGTCGTTCGAGAGAAGGTTCGCGAGATGCTCGACAAGGAGGACAAGGACTTCTCCGGGGTCCTATCCACCGCTAAGACCGCTCTCACTCTCTATAGCGATCCCCTCGTCGCGAAGAACACCGCCGCCAGCGACTTTACGATCGACGATCTGGTCAACCACGTTCGGCCCGTCTCGCTTTATCTGGTCGTGCCGCCCTCGGATAAGATCCGGCTTCGCCCACTGATCCGCCTCATCTTCACGATGATCGTCAACCGGCTGACAGAACGGATGGACTTCCAAGGCGCGGCTCAGAAGCGCAATCGCCACCGGCTCTTGTTCATGGTTGATGAGTTCCCATCACTGAAGCGGATGGAGATCTTCGCCGACGCGCTCTCATACATGGCAGGCTACGGCTTGAAGGCATACCTCATCACGCAGGACATCCGGCAGATAGTCGATGAGTACGGCCCAAACGAGAGCATCGTCTCCAACTGCCACGTGCGCGTCGCGTATGCGCCGAACCAGTTCGACACCGCGGAACTGCTCTCTAAGATGACCGGGACGAAGACGATCCAGAAGGCCACATTCAATTTCTCAGGCTCCCGTTTGGCGCCTATCGCGAATCACATGAGCGCGACAGTGGATCAAGTCGAGCGTCCTCTCGTGACTCCGGACGAAGTGATGCGCCTGAAGCCACCGAGGAAGACCGGCGAAGGGTCCAATGAACGCATCATCGCGCCCGGCGACATGCTGATTTTCGTCAGCGGTCACCATCCAATCTACGGGACCCAAATTCTCTATTTCACGGACCCCGTCCTGAAGCACCGTGCCGAGATTCCTCCGCCGACCACATTCCTGGCCATCGGCGAGGCCGGCATTGAACCGCAGTTGCCACCGAATCGAACCCGCAACGTCATCAGCCGCGCGGAATTCGTCCCACAATCCCCAATGGAAGCTGCCTTTCTAGCCGAGTTGAATGGCGCAGTGCCAACAAAGCCCGGCTTCATTGAACAGCTCGACTTGGATCTTCACGAAGAAAGGAAGGACTGACATGCAAAAGAACCGCATCGAGTTGGCGGGCTACCTCGCCGATAAGCCGCAAGTTCGCTACATGCCTTCGGGCACACCAGTCGCCAACGTCCGCATGGCCGAAGGCTACCGCTACACCGACCGCAATAACCAAGCCCAGGAACATACGAACTGGCACAGCCTCGTTTTCTACGGCGACCTTGCCGATATTGCCGCCACATATGAGAAGGGCGAGAACATCTTCATCGAGGGCACGCTTCAGACACGAAAATTCACGCCCAAGGATGGTAGCCCCAGAACCGTCTACGAAATCATTGCACGCAGTGTCTATTTGATCGCCAAGCCCCGCACAGCCAAGGAAGCTCCTGCCGACAACGCCCCTCAGCGAGAGGACGCATCGGCAGTATCCGCCAACGGAGTAGAGGAGGTCGAAGCCGATGCTTCTGTCTGGCCATCATAAGGCGCTTCTCCTCATATTCGGCGTACCGCTGTTTACACTCTCGGCGCTCTCGGCCGCCGCAATGGCTCTTGGCATCCGAATCAACACCAGCTACAGCCTTCCGTTGGGACTTTATGCGACGACAAGCGACAGCGCGGCTGAACTGATCGAGTTCTGCCCAGCGGAACCGTTCGCCTCTGAATCCGCATCACGGAGCTACCGAACCCGTGGGTTCGCTTGCCCGGATGGCGCGGTCCCGCTGTTGAAGCCGGTGGTAGCTCGGCCCGGCGACCTGGTCATCGTGAGTGAGGAGGGGATTGTCGTCAACGGCCATCTTCTTCCGAAAACCTATCCAATCCCTTTCGACGCGAGCGGCAGGCCGCTAAAGGCTTGGCCGACTGGAATGTACGGTGTCCGCGAAGGCACCGTGTGGGTCGCTTCAACGTACAACGCCGGCAGCTACGACTCGCGCTATATGGGTCCGATCCAGATCAGCCAGATCCGCAGGAGGCTACGACCTTTATGGCTCTTTCGTGGCTAGTCAGTTTGAGTCTCGCGGCACTGATCGGCGCGGTCGCATGGCGTGGTCCAATGCCGATGATTGGGCTTACGGTCTTTGTTCCGTGGATGATCTTTCGCGAATCCACTCGGCCACGGGCGACGGCGCTGGCACTCGTTTACTACCTTGCCGCCTCACTCCCATCGGTCGCAGTTGCGCAGGCGTTCGAGCCAAACAATCCAGCGCAGGGATGGCTCATTTGGCTAGCTGCGTCAGTGATCCTCGCGCTCCCGTGGGCAGCGTTCTGGAATCCCGACTCCGCGAAAAGCCTTTGGCGATGCCCTGCGGCATTGATCCTCTCGGCGATCCCTCCATTTGGACTGATCGGATGGGCATCGCCTCTGACTTCCGCCGGCGTTCTGTTTCCCGGCACGGGCTTCCTCGGGCTCCTCGCTACTGCCTTGATCCCTACCGTCTGGACAGCGCGCCCGTTCCCTTTGATCGGCGTTGTGGCCGTCGCCAATCTGATCTATAGCCCGCCTTCCTCACCCTCCGATATCCAGGTCGTTAACACGAAAGAGTGTCCAGACCTGTTCCAAAAAGAAGAGGAAGCGCAAGCAGCAATCCAATTCGCGAAATCGGACCTCGTCATTCTCCCGGAGGGCGCGGTTCGTCGTTGGACAGAGGCCACGGAGGAGTTCTGGTCCTCAACAATTCAACAGCTGCAAGCCTCACGCCGAACCGCTCTCATTGGAGTTGGCATTCCTGTCTTCAACTCACAGGAGTTCCAAAATTCGGTGATCGTCATCGGAGACTCCCAAGCGGCCACGTTCAACCAGCGCATACCGATTCCGATCGGCATGTGGAAGCCGTTTGGCCCTGCCGACGGCGTCCCGCTGAACCTGACTGGACCGGGAACCCTAAAGACCGGTCCCCACAGATTGGCCATTCTCATCTGCTACGAGCAACTCCTCGTTTGGCCCATCCTTCAATCTGCTCTTGAAAAGCCCAGCCTCATCGTCGGCATTTCGAATGCTGCGTGGACTCGGCACACCAACATCCCCGCCGCACAGCAGGCCTGTCTCTCTACCTGGTCTCGTCTGTTCGGCATTCCATATCTATCGGCCGTGAATTCATGAGGTACCTCGCAATGCAAGACACGCTCAAAGAAGAACCGATTCTGACCATCAAGGATGTCGCCCAAGTTCTGCGGTGTTCCAAGACTCACGTATGCAACGTCATGGCCGGTAAGGTGCCAGGCGTCCCTCAACTCGCCCACATTGCCCTGGGGCGCCGAAAACTGGTTCGGCGCGAATGGCTGAATCAGTGGTTGGAAGCGAGCAAGAGTCGATGCTAGTCTGGCGGACAGGTCAGGATTTTGCGCTGCGGACGCAGGGAATCAGGAGATTCAATGCGACGTAAGCGATTCATGAAAGGTAGCCTCCGTCAACGCAAGCACGGCCGGGCCAAACTCTGGCTGGCGCAGTGGTGGGAAGACGGATCGCGTAGAACCAAGGTGCTCGGGAAATGCTCAGAATTCACAAAGGGACAGGCCGAAGCCATGTTGGCCTCAATCCTCCAACCTCTCAACGACATGGCGGGAAAGAAAACAATTCGCCCATTCACGTTCCAAGAGTTCGTCGAGGAAGTGTACCTGCCGGTTTGCCGACGGAAGTGGAAAGAGTCCACCCGCTCGACAACAGAGAACAGGATCAGTTTGCACCTCGTCGGCGGGTTCGGAACGCGGCGAATTGCAGACATGAACCGCGATCAGATGCAGACGTATCTCGACAAGATGGCAGCCACTCATTCCCATAGCGTGGTGGCCCATCTTCGATGGGACCTCAGCGGCATCTTCAAGATGGCCATGAGCGATGGTGCCGTTGATCTGAATCCGACGCTGGGACTCTACACACCGGCCTGTAAGGTCGGAAAGGAAAAGCGTGTACTTTCCAAAGAGGAAATCAAGAAGGCGCTGGAAGTTCTCGGTTTGCGGGAACGCCTGATGTTCCGAATGGCCCTCTTTGATGGGATGCGTCCTGGCGAGATCCTCGCGATCCGTCTGGGCAAAATCTCCGACGATTCAGTTCTCATCGACCAACGCGTCTACCGGGGAACGATGGACACCCCGAAGGGGCGGAAGGGCAAACGAACATCCCGAGTCGTCGCTTTATCGCCGGGGACCAAGGAGGACCTGCAAGAGTGGCGAAAGCAATTTGAGGGGCGCTCACCGGAAGCGTTTCTATTCCCCTCGGAAGCGGCGGTCACGACCGTCAGCCGGGACAACATGTGGCGTCGGAACCTGGAGCCGAAACTAGCGACGATTGGGCTAGAGTGGGCGAACTTTCAAGTGCTTCGCCGCACGAATGCCAGTCTGTCGCGAAAGGCAAAGATCGATGACAAGGTGGCCGCGGATCAGCGCGGGCATGGCCTTGGAGTCAGTCTGGAAGTCTACTCGGTCAGCGATCTTCAGCAGAAGATCGAAGCAGTAAAGAGACTAGAATCCGAGGTGATCCTGTGATCTCTTGGGGAGCCGTTAGAACACTAACGGAGTAATCGGAGTACAACGTGAAACTCGATGGCCTGCAAGTTGTTGAAAAGATGGAGCGGGAGATGGGATTCGAACCCACGACGTCCAGCTTGGGAAAATGGGTCAGGTTTTGTTTTCAGCAAGATAGAAACGCGCGGCGTTGATCCGGGGTATGGCAAATGCTGGGAAAACAGAGGCTGATTTCCTAAGGCAGGTGAATGGAGGGTTAATGGAGGGTGTGAATGGGACGATCCGCACACCGAGATTGGCCCCGCCGAGTCACTCTTAGGTCCGGAGCGTCGGCTCACATCGGCCGGTGGACTTCTCCACGCTTTCTCATAAGTTTCATTGTGCCCCCTCTCCGTGGTACTCTGGGTTTGTCCGAAATGTGTATACTAGTTTCGGACGAACAAGACATGCCTGTCCAGCCACTGAAAGCAACAATCGAGCACAACGACCACGCCCACCGCGGCCCAAATCTCGACATCAAGGCGAGCATCCTGAGCCGGGTGAAGCGTGACAAGTCGGTTCGGGTCTGGACCCCGAACGACCTCCTCGATCTCGGTTCCAGGTCTGCGATTGACAAAGCGCTCCAGCGCCTGGCACTCGCCAAGGACATCCGGCGCATTGATCGCGGACTCTATGACATTCCGCGCATCAACCAACTCACCGGGAAACCGACCAATCCCGACTACACGGCGGTGGTCGATGCCGTGGCCCGGCGGGAGAAGGCCCGGCTTCTTCCCGATGGAATGACTGCGGCGAACCAACTGGGTTTGACCAATGCTGTGCCGGCCAAGGTTATCGTTCACACGGACGCACGGCTGCGCTCAATTAAGCTCGATCAACTGGTAATCGACTTCAAGCTCACGGCACCGAGTCGGCTCTATTGGGCAGGTCGGCCTGCGATGCGCATTGTCCAGGCTCTTCATTGGCTCCACGACATACTTCCTGTGGATGCCGACTCGATCCTCAAGCGGATCAAGAACCTCTTACACGATCCCAAACAGGGTAAGGCCATTCGCGAGGATCTTCGGAAGGGTCTCGATACGCTGCCGGGATGGATGCGCGAGTTGGTAATGGGGCTCCTTGCTGATGAGGATCAGACTCAGGCTTCCAAGCCGAGACACTTGCCAGCGGCCTCGGGCACGATGAAACAAGCCGCCACCAAACGCTCAGTAAGGCGTCCATCATGAATCCCGGCTTTTCGGCATTCCTCAGCGCGAGACCGGAGGACCGCCGTGACGTATTCCTCGGAACCGCACGCCGCCTCGGCACGCCGGAACAAAACGTCGAGAAGGATTTCTGGGTCACATGGACTCTGGACGCTCTCTTTAATGGCCTGCCCGACGGACATCCCCGGCTTCTCTTCAAGGGTGGAACCTCGCTTTCAAAAGTCTACGGACTGATTTCGCGGTTCTCAGAAGATATCGACATCACGGTCTTTCGCGAAGACCTCGGACAAGCCGCGTCCATTGAGGAACTCGAAGCCCTGAGCGGAAAGAAGCGCCATGCCAAGCTTGACGCCATCAAGTCCGCGTGCCGCGAATACATCCAGGAAACGCTTTTGGGCCAGTTCGACGACATCGTTCGCTCTGCTCTTGCGACGACCGGAATCGAAGCGAACAGGCCTAGCGTCGTCATAGATCCTGATGACCCGGACGGCCAGAGCCTGCTGTTTTGGTATCCGAGCGTCACCGCCGCGAAGGACGACTATGTTCGCCCTGCCGTGAAAATCGAATCCGGCGCGAAGTCGGCACTCGATCCGCACCAAGATCTGACGATCCATTCGTACGTCTCAGGCGAATTGCCCCAACTTTCGCTCAGCGTCCAGAACGTAACAACAGTTGTCGCGGAGCGCACCTTCTGGGACAAAGTCATCATTCTGCACGGCGTGAGGAAGTGGTTTGAAAATCGCGGAGTCCTTCGCTACCAGGGGCAGCGCGTCTCGCGGCACTTCTACGATGTCCATCGCATGTTGCAATCGGACCTCATAAAGAACACCGTAGGAGACCGTGAGCTCGCCGCAGATTGCGCCGCTCACGCCCGCATGTTCTTTAATAGCCCCGACCTCGGGCTGAGTACGGCCGCTCCGGGGAGCTTCGCTCTGAACCCGATCAGCGGCATGGCAGACGAGTTGCGTCGAGACTACGGTCGCATGACCGGAATGATCATCGGCGACGCGCCAAGATTTGAGGAAGTCATTGTGTCAATAGCGTCTCTTGAAGCGGAACTGAACCACTAAATTGCAGAGCTATCCCACGCGGCCATCGGATGTCGAATTGGGTTCGCCGCCCGCCCGCACGAGACGTGTTACCTGACTCTATGGTAAGGTCTGGCGCTGATCAGAGCGCGAACCGTCGAGAAACCTTCCGCCATGAATCTGGCGTGGCTTTGTGCCCTAGTTTGTCTATCCGTGCAGGGGCTGCTACGGGCGCTGGCGGATCGCCTCGGCCCGCAGCAGAAAGCTTCCGTCCGTTACGACGGTCTCTCCGGGTTTTAGGCCCTCCAGTATCCTGAGACCGGCTGTGGAGTCCTCGCCGATCTTCACTGCCCGCTGAACGAACTTCCCCGTTTCGCCTTCCACTGGAACGAAGACGACACTCAATGGACCGATGCTTTGAACGGCCGCCTTCGGCGCCATCGTGGCTTTTCCAAGGGCGTTCGTGAATAGCACGTCCATGTACATTCCGAATCGCAACGCGAGCCCGGGATTATCCAAAACCACGCGGACTTTGGCCGTCCGTGTTTGTGGATCGACTTGCGGATCGATGTAGTTGACGGCGCCGCGGTATTGGCGGCCGGCATAGGCTGGAGTCGTGATCGTTGCCGGAGAGCCAATTCGAACGTCCGCAAAATTGTCTTCCAAGAGACTTGCTTCGACCCAGACAGAGGAGAGCTTGGTCACCGTGAACAGTTCCTGCGCCGCATTCACAACCTGCCCGAGATTGGCGCCGCGCGCCGTCACAATGCCTTCGAGCGGAGAGGGAACCGAAATCGTTGCACTGGCTCGCCGTCCCGCCGCCACGTCCGACACCTGCTGGTCATTCAAGCCCAATAGCAGCAGACGCTGGCGCGACTCCTCGACATGCGCCGTGTGGACTTGATGCTTAGCCTCGATCTCTTCCAGTTCCTGACGGCTCGCCGCGCCCAAACGTACCAGCTCTTGCGTGCGAACCAGTTTCTTGTGCTCGGCTTCGAGTTCCGCGCCATCTGCGATGTACTTGGTTTGCGCCTCGGTTAGTTCCCGGCTGAAGATCTGCACGAGGGGTTGCCCTTGCTTGACCGTCTGGCCGATCTCGGCTGTAACCTGTGTGATCACTCCGCCCGCCAAGGGTGTCACATGGACTTGTTCATAGGCATTCGCCTGCACCGTGCCTGGTACGCGAATCTCCACTTTGAATGCCGCCTCCGTGACCTTGCCGAACTTGAGGTGCAGTCGCTCCACGTCAGAGGACGGAATCGAAATCTCCGCCGCTTGTGGCGGATCCACAGGCGCGGTTGGAGCCGTTGCCATGGGTGGCATCGCGGCCGGCACGGCAGTGGCGGAAGGCGCACGCGAACCCGCGCGTAGCCAATAAACAAGGCCGCCGGCGATCACGATCAGTCCGGCGATCAAAAGCCATAGCATCCTTCGACTCATGGGCGGCCTCCTGTCACGGTGCGCATGCGGATGGCCGCTTGAAAGGAACGATTCAAAGCTTCCGTGTAACCCATTTCGATGTCGATGAACCGCCTTTGCTCGGAAATCACATCCAGCAGTTGCGTGCGGCCCAACTCGTAGGTCCTGCGAACGACTTCCAGATTCTGACTGGCTTGGCCGCGAACGCCATCGCGGAAAATGCGTAGACTCTCCTGGGCCTTTTCCCGAGCCAGCAGGGCCGCCGCAACTTCGCGGGCCGCGACAAGTTCGGCGTACTCGCGTCGGCGTTTGGCTTCCTGGCCTTGTGCCACAGCGGTCTCAATCGCTCCCTGGTTCTTGTTGCGCGACGGGAGGTTGATCGACACTCCGGCGACGAGAAAGTGGAACACCCCCTGCACCGGGCGGAGTTGCCCGGCGGCGTTCAGCCCGTTCACGTCGAAGCTGGAATCGGCGCGCTGATAGCTGACCGAAAAGCTGGCGTCCGGGCGGGCTTCGGTTGCGGCCTGATGCAACCGTGCGGCGGC
>JBGSME010000972.1:0-4331 GCA_041740335.1 Bryobacteraceae bacterium
TCATCCCTCCGAACGCGGTCCCGGCAACATAAAGTCCGATCGTCTTGCCCAGATTGTCCGGCTCGATCTCTTCGGAGAGATAGGCGATGGCCACCGCCGGGACGCCGCCGATGACGAAGCCTTCAATCGCCCGCGCCACCAGCAATCCGGACCAGCTGGGAGTTATGGCCGTGGCAATGTTGCAGAGGGCCGCCAGCAGCAGGGAGCAGAACATCACCCCGCGCCGCCCGAGCGCCTGGGAGAAGGCGCTGGCCATGAGAATGGAGAAGGCCAGCATGCCGGTGGTCAACGACAGGGAAAGGGAACTCTCCGCCGGGCTGACACCGAACGAGCGCGCGAACGCGGGAAGCAGCGGGTGAACGCAGTAGATCAGCGAATAACACGCAAAACCGGCGAGAAAGAGCGCCAGTCCGGCATTGCGATATTCAGCGGTACCACGCCTGATCCAGTCCTGAGCGGATTTACGGGGCGGCGGCTCAACTTCCGGAGCCGAATTGCGGACAACAGCGGTAACGGACGGCATCGGTTCCAACATCCTCGAATTGACTTGCGGCCAGTATACGGATCCACCGTCCATATTTCCAATATATACTAGAGTCGTTTTCTATACGTTTTACGAATACATATGGAGCTTCGTCACCTGCGTTATTTCCTGGCAATTGCCGAAGAATGCAATTTCACTCGCGCCGCCGCCCGCCTCGGCATCGGGCAGCCGCCCCTCAGCCAGCAAATCAAGGATCTGGAAGCGGAAGTCGGCGCGCGCCTGTTCAACCGTGTCCCGCACGGAGCGGAATTGACCGAGGCCGGCCGCGCCTTCCTGGATCGGGTCAAGGGGATTCCGTTGCAGACGGCCGACGCGGTTCGCGCGGCACAGCGGGCCTCCCGTGGTGAAACCGGCCGACTGAGCTTCGGCTTCACCGGCACGTCCGCCCTGAACCCGATCGTCCCGGCCTGCATCCGCGAATTCCGGAGAGCGTATCCCGATGTCGAGATCCGCCTGGAGGAAGCCAATTCGGTGGCGTTGGTGCAAGGACTGATGGACGGTCGACTGGACGTCGCCGTGCTACGCCCAAGCGAATCTGACCCGCCGGAGCTGAACTATTACCGGTTGGCGGTCGAATCGCTCGTCGCGGTCTTGCCGGCCGCGCACCCGGCAGCAAAGAGCGGACACAGCATCGACCTCATCAGCCTGCGGAACGACCCGCTGATCCTCACCCCGCGTGAGATCGGGATCAGCCTGCACGACTCCGTTCTTTCCGCCTGCCGGATGGCCGGTTTCGAACCGACTCTCGGACAACCGGCGCCACAGTTCGCCTCGATCCTCTCGCTGGTTTCGGCCGAACAGGGGGTGTCCCTTGTTCCGGAATCGATGCAGCAACTCAACCTCAAGGGGATCGTATTCAGGAAGATCCGTGGATCCTCACACACGGTCAACCTCGCCATCGCCCTGCAACGCGCAAGGCCGCCGCAGCTTGCCGTCAACTTCGTGAGCCTGGCGCGAAACGTGAGCGGCCACTCCTGAACGACCCGGGTGCTTGAGTCTTTTCGGCTCTGTCAGCGGCCTGATGTGTTGGACGTCAGGGGCGCAGAGCTTCTTCGGCTGCCATGCGTGCGTGAATTGCCGTGGTGTCGAACAGCGGAACCTCGGAGTCTTGCTGATCAACCAGAAGCGATATCTCGGTGCACCCAAGAATGATGGCCTGCGCCCCTTGGGAAGCAAGGCTTTTCATGACGCGTCGATACGCGTCGCGCGACTCCGGACTGACGACCCCCAGGCACAACTCCTCGTAAATGATGCGGTGAACAGCTTCCCGATCTTCCGATTCGGGAACGACAACTCGAAGGCCATGATGCTCGCTCAATCGGTCGCGGTAGAAGGCTTGCTCCATCGTGAATCGCGTCCCGAGCAGGCCAACCGTTGAATATCCCGCCCGCTTGATTTCATCGGCTGTCGGATCGGCGATGTGAAGCAGCGGGATGGCGACGGCTGCTTCGATGCTGCCTGCCACCTTGTGCATTGTGTTTGTGCACAGCACCAGAAAGGCAGCGCCTGCCGCCTCAAGCGAACGCGCTGCATCTGCCAGGATTACCCCGGCCGAGTCCCAGTCACCAGCATGCTGGAGCCGTTCGATTTCGTGGAAGTCGACGCTGTAGAGAACGATCCTCGCCGAATGGAGACCGCCCAAGCGTTCTCTGATCGTTTCATTGATTTGGCGATAGTAGGGAATGGTCGATTCCCAACTCATTCCACCGATAAGGCCAATAGTCTTCACAAACACTCCTGTGCTCGAAGCTGTAACGCCCGAGGCCGATCTCGAAATTACAAATGTCTCTGACCCCGTTTAGCCCCTGACCCCGTTTAGCCCAACGCAAACGCCGGATTGCCTGGCTGGCCACGCGCGAACCGTAGTGATAGCCGCATCACGGTGGCGGCACTAGCACAAAGTTTCCGAAATGGGTCTTCTTCATGAATTCATGCTGTGCAATCGCTATGTCTCTAAGTTCGAAGGTCTTCGCCACCAGCGGTTTGATTTCGCCTCTCTCAATATATTCGATCAGATTCGGGAAGACGGAGTCATCCCACGCCGTGCAACCGATCAAGCTCACGTCCTTGAGATAGAAATCACGCATGTCCATGGTAACCATTGGCCCGGCGATTGCGCCGGACGAGGCGTAGCGACCACCCCGAGCGATTATCTTTAGCAGCTGCCCGAATTCGTCCCCTCCGACGTTGTCTATCACAACATTGATGCTGGATGCGCCGAGTTCGATGCTCAGATCGGTCCCGCGAGGAACAACCCTGTCAACTCCAAGGTTTCGGACGGAATTTATTTTGGAGTGCCCGACCACAGCCGTGACATGGGCACCACGCCGCTTTGCAAGCTGTACTACCGCTGATCCAACGCCCCCCGACGCACCGGTCACGAGCACGTGATCGGAGGCGCCAACCTTGGTTCGCTCAACCATGTTTTCCGCTGTTCCATACGCGCAAGGTATGGTCGCGAGCTCGACGTCACTCCAGTCGCAGTGGACTTCGAACACTTCGCTTGCCGGAACTCTGACGTATTGCGCGAAGGCGCCGTCAAAATCAGACGCCATCCAGATGTTATCGAGCGAATAGAAATCCTTCACACGCATGCAGGCGCGTACGAGCACCCGTTTGCCGACTTCTGGGCGTATGACATCATCGGCCTGTACGACGACCTCTCCGCAGCAGTCGGTGCCTTGGATTAATGGGAAAGGTGTTCTTTCGTTCCAGCCCCCGTCCTCAATATCGGAATCATGTCTTGATGAGGACAACTGTTCGGTCCCGCTCTTTACCGATGATGAATACCAGCCGAGTCGCGTATTGATGTCAGTATTGTTCATCCCCGCCGCGAGAACTTTGAGCAATACTTCTCCTGGGCGCGGCACCGGAATCGGAACGTCACGATAGTCGAGCTTGTCGTACCCACCATTGCCAGTGGTTACGACAGCCTTCATAACCGAATGCCTCGACTTCCGCTCAAAGCGCTCGGGATCGATGTTCACGAGATAACTTAAATCGGACATTTTCGCTCCACATAATCGGGATAGGAAGAAGCCTCGCAGCCCCTCCCTCGCACACCACCGGACGAGCGGGTCACGTATCCGGCGGTTCGATGAATTGAATTCCTACCGTGCTGGTACAAGATTCGGTAGTCCCAAGTTGATGAAGAAGCTCAATGGTAGCGCAATCGCCAATGCCGGTGTCTTCGGAAATCGCCACGGGTCATGGACTGACTTGCAGGTGTTCCACGCTTCGCGAACCGTTACGCCGCGCTTGCGCAATTCCCGATAGACGGCTGGCCCCTATTGTTTCCAAAGATAACCTCGCATCCCAGTTGCTGGCAGAACACCATGATGCATTTGTACACTTCCTTCCCTACACCCCTACCACTGGCCCTTGAAGTATCCGAAACCGGCACTTCGGTACCCAGACCAAGTGATATTGACAATGCCAAATCACGTGCGATGCTCTCGCAAACCTGCTCATGCTTCTTTCCTTTCTGTAAGTGTTGTGGGGACAACACTCAGAAAGGTATCTGCTTGAGCAGGCTCTCTGACAGGCAAAGCCAGTCAGCCGACAACCACGTCCATAGGACATGGTTTTTCAACTCTCAATAAACAAGCAACTTTATCAAAAGAAAATGATTGTTCGAGATACGGGACCAAAGTTCGGGCTAACAATCACAAGAGCCCTGCCGTCGTAGCAAGGCCCTTGCGAAAGCACAAACCAATCTCGCTATTTTCCGTTAACCGCCTGCCGCACGATGGCCAGCGTCGTGCGCAGATCCTCGATGGCGATCTGG
>JBGSME010000973.1:0-3689 GCA_041740335.1 Bryobacteraceae bacterium
GACGCGGCGCCCGCAAAGAGCGCCCTTCTCGACAACGCCATATCAGAATCCGATCCGGAGCCCAAGGCGGAACAGGCGCTGATCGTTCCCTTCACGGCCGGTGTTCTGAACGGCTCCGATGATACCGAAGTTGCTCGAAGACACGTCGGCGTTGGGATTTCCGAAGTGCGGCGTGTTGGACACGTTGAACGCTTCGCCGCGGATCTGCACGTTGACCCGCTCGTTGACCGGAATGCGGCGGAGAACTCCCATGTCGACGTTGATCAATCCCGGTGCGCGGAGTGAATTGATGCCGCAAGTACCGAAGCGAGGCGTGTTCGGAGAGACTGCGTTCGGGTCAGCCAGATTGGCGCGGTCCCAGCAGCGAGTCCGCTCTCCGATCTTGGCGACGGGGCCGAGGCAATCGGCGAACTGGCCTGAGCCGGGAGCATTGAGTACCGTACCTGGCGCGATGGGCGTGATCGGGGTGCCCGTATTCAGACGCGACAATGCGTTAACCTGCCACCCACCGAGTAACGCGGCCGGGATTCCACCGGTAGCCCAGCGCTTCCCCTTGCCGAAGGGCATCTCGACGGCGGCAGAGACGGTCGCGTTGTGCCGGATGTCCTGCGGCAGGGACCCATAGTTCAGCCGCCAGTCAGCGGGATGGTTGACGCGCGGCGCCGAGGTCGAGTTCTCGCCCGTGTAGCCTAACGCATGAGACCAGGTGTAGGAAAACTGAATCTGGTAGCCGTTCCGCATGCGCCGTTGGATGCGCATCTGGAGCGAGTCATAGAGCGATGCCGGCAGATGGCCGACGAAGGTGGTGTTGGCGTTGCGGCGGAAACGCCGTACCAGTTGCTGCCCCGCATTGCCCGTACCCAAATCGGCCCAGTTTGCGTTCAGATACGACGTCTTGCGAACGGAACGAGTGGCAACGTAGCCGGCCGACGCCAGCCAATCGCCCAACTGTTTTTCCAGAGTCAGGTTCCAGGACTGAATGTAGCCGCGCTTGAAGTTGCCGTCGACGGTGAGGAAGGCCGCGGTGAGCGGAAGCGGCAGCCGCTCCTGCTCCGGCACGACGACGACGGGAGGCAGGCCGCGATCCAGGGTTGTGGAGAACGATCGTGCAGTATCGAATGCAAGGTTCTGTGCGAACTGAACGGGATAGTTCGCACGCATGTCGCGCCCGAGCGAGAAGGGGTCGAAGGTGATGCCGTAGCCGGAACGCAGGACAAACGCGTTGCCGAGGCGCCATGCAACGCCGACGCGCGGCGCAATCAGGCGCTTACTCTCGTTGACGCCGCAGTTGCGAGGCTCGGCGCCAAGTCCGCACAGCACTGCCTCGTTGGTATTGAAGTCGTATCGTTCGAGGCCGCGATCCGGCCGTCCTGGGAACGGATAGTACTCCCAACGTGTGCCATAGGTGACCGTGAGGTTGCGGGTAGCCTGCCAGCGGTCTCGGATGTAGAGGCTGGAGAACGAACCGCGCACCTGGTACTCGGGCTTGGAAAGAGCATTGCGGCCTGCCTCGCGGGCGAGCCCCAGCAGAAAGGAACCGAAGGCATGGAAGTCGTTTCCGGCCGGACCGCCGTTCAGCGTGGTTGTGGCGTTGCGGAAGTTGAAGCTTCCCGCCGGGCCGCCGACGGCTCCGATGGCGTTGGCGACACCCTGGTTGAGCTGGATCTGGTAGAGGTCCATGCCGAAGCGGACATCGTGGCTGCCCCTGGTCCAGTTGCCGTTGCCGACGTATTGGTATGTGTAGTCATTGCCGAGAAAGGGCGATGCTTCGTTGTTGCCGAGAATCGAGAAGCCGTCGAGTCGCAGGGCGCCGAGGCCGCCGGCGATGAAGGCGGGTCCGTTGGTGCCGGGAATCCCGAGCACGTCCAGCCCGATCTTCTTGTCGATGTCGGGAAAGCGGGCGTTGGTATTGAGCAACTGGGCGCCAAAGTAGCCGTCAAAGATCAGCGATGGGTTGACGACGTAGGTGGTCGAGATGGTGCCGGAGTACGTTTTTCCAAATCCGCTGCCAACGCGAAAATCGGTGGGATGGACGGCCGGTCCAGCGAGTTGGCCGAACGGCGGCGGGTTGCTGGTGCCGTAGTTCAGGTAGCTGAGGCGCGCGAACGCGGTCCAGTTGGAACTGAGATTGAAGTTGGCCTTCGAGTCGATCTGATTGCGGCCATAGGAGTAGTTACTGGAGGCGAGGTAGTTGAGGTTGATGCCAAGGGCGCCTTGACCGGGTGCGTTCGGCGAAGGCCAATCGGGCAGCCCGAGGATGGTGCGAACCGGTCCGGAGAAGCGCGAAACCGGAATGCGGTTTCCGGGGAACGCGGTGCGATCCCTCCCGTAGGCGTTGGCATTAGCGGAATTGAAGGCCGCTCCGGAGAGAGGATCGAAGATGGGCGTGGGAGAGCGGGAAAGGTCGCCGGCGCGCATTTCCGCCGTGGGCACATCCAGGAACGACTGCGCGTTCTGGCGCTCGGAGGTCCGCTCGTAGCTGATGAAGAAGAACGCCTTATTCTTTATGATCGGTCCGCCCAGCGTGCCCCCGGCCTGATTGTAGATGTACTTGGGCTGGGCACCACGGCGATTGCTGAAATACGGATACGCGCCGAGCTTCTGATTGAAATGATGCAGCGCGGCCGAGCCATGCCAGTCGTTGCTGCCGGATTTAATCTGAAGATTCACGGCCACGCCGCCTGCCAGGCCCTGTTCTGCGTCGAAGGAATTCGTGACGGCGTTGACGACTTCGATCGCCTCCAGCGTGGGATTCAGACCCGTCATGTGGGGGAGATTCGGGTTGTAGGAAGTGGTCCCGTCGATCCGGACGTTATTGGTCTGGTCGCTGGTGCCGTTCACGGAGAACCGAACCGAGCGTGCGGGATTCGCCGGTACGGAGTTGGCATTGCGCGGAGGAGTGAAGCCGGGCAAGGTACCAAGCAGCATCTGATAGTTGCGGCCCACCGGCACGGGAACATTTTCGAGCGTGCTTTTGCCGATTTCGTGACGCACTTCGGCTCGGTCGGCTTGGAGGCTCACGGCGTTGGCTTCGATGGTAACGCTTTCGCTGACCTCACCGACCTCAAGCGTGACGTCAGCGCGAGCCAAACTATTGGCGGCTACCTCAACGCCTGTCTGTTTGTAGGCGCGGAATCCGCTCGACGATACGCTTACCTCGTAGATCCCCGGTTGTATCGTCGGAAAATTATAGATCCCGTTCTCGTTCGTGTTCACTTCACGATTGGTTCCGGTACCGGTATGAGTGATTGTGACTCTTGCGCCGGGCACCGCAGCGGCGGAAGTGTCGGTGCCTACCAGCCCGCCATAGAGAATCTGGGCGGAGGCCAACAACGGAGAGATGGTGGCAAGTAACAGAATCCGTATCAACATAGAGAGACTCCTTTCCGGTTACTGATCAGCTCATCGCCCGCCAAAGCGGCGTGCGAGGATGCGCGCAGGAGCGTCCGGAGGCGCTTCTTTTCACCGGCAGTCAGGCGGCGGCGGGGCGCCAGGGCATCACCGCAGTCGATGCCCTGCCACGCGAGGATTGTCTTGATGGCGGGCACGAGCGGAAACTGAACTCCGATTCCGATCAGTTCGTTGATTCGCGCCTGCACCGCCTGCGCGGCCGCCCATTGGTTCTTGCGGGTACGCCGGAGCAACTCCACAAAGAGTTCCGGAATCAGATTGTAGAAGGACCCGATGCC
>JBGSME010000974.1:0-4780 GCA_041740335.1 Bryobacteraceae bacterium
CTGGCAGTATTCGATTCCGCCCGATGCGTCCCAAAGCACCGTTGACTGGGACCGTTTTCTGGGCCGCGCCCCGAAACGAGCCTTCGACGCCACGCGTTTGTTCCGCTGGCGCAACTATCGCGACTACGGCACCGGCGTGGCGGGGGATCTTTTCGTGCACCTGTTCAGCGGGATGCACTTTATCACGGGGGCGTTGGGTCCGAAGCGGATCTACGCCACCGGCGGATTGCGTTTCTGGCAAGATGGCCGCGACGTGGCCGACGTGATGCTCGGCCTGTTCGATTATCCGGAGACGAAGAGCCATCCTGAATTCACGTTGATGCTGCGGGTGAATTTTGTGGATGGGTCCGGAGGCAGCCACGTATTCCGGTTTATTGGCAGTGAGGGTGTGATGACGGTTGGCAACGGTGTCACCATTGAGCGCCAGCCGAAGGAAACCGAGCCGGGCTACACGATCGACACTTTCCCCAAAGAGGTCCGCGAGCAGTTTCTGGCCAACTATCGCAAGGAACATCCGCCGGTGGCTCCGAACCCGGACGCGCTGCGGCCGCGGAGCGAGGAAAAGTATCTGGCGCCGCCGGGGTACAACGATCACCGGGATCACCATCGGAACTTCATTGAAGCGGTCCGGTCGCGAAAGCCGGTTGTGGAAGACGGCACGTTCGGATTTCGCGCGGCCGGTCCGGCGGTACTTTCCAATTTGAGTTACTTCGAAAAACGGGCTGTTTATTGGGATCCGGAATCGATGAAGATGACGGACAAAGGATAAGGAAATGGCTTCACCCAACGATACGATCCAAATCGCGACGATCGGCGCCGGCGGCATGGGGTCCGGAGACACCGGCTACGCGCTGCAGGTTCCAGGCGTGAAACTGGTGGCCGTGGCCGACCTCTATGACGGACGCCTGGAGCGCGCCAGGGAGCGATGGGGTAGCGACATCTTCACCACCCGCGACTATCGCGAAGTGCTGGCCCGGAAGGATGTGGACGCGGTGATCGTGGGGACTCCCGATCATTGGCACTCCCGCATCTCCATCGATGCGATGAACGCCGGCAAAGATGTTTATTGCGAGAAGCCGATGGTTCAGAAGATCGAGCAAGGCCATGAAGTAGTGGCGGCGCAGAAAGGTACCGGACGCATCTTGCAGGTGGGCAGCCAGTACGCCAGCTCGATGGTGTTTCACAAGGCGAAGGAGTTGATGGCGTCCGGCGCCATCGGAGTGCTGAACATGGTGGAGGCGTGGCTGGACCGCAACACCGCCATCGGTGCGTGGCAGTACTCGATTCCGCCCGACGCGAATCCGCAGCGCGTCGATTGGGACCGCTACATCGCCAACACGCCTCGCCGGGGGTTTGACGCCAAGCGCTTCTTCCGGTGGCGTAACTATCAGGATTATGGAACCGGGGTTGCGGGCGACCTGTACGTACATCTGCTCACCGGACTTCACGTGGTTACCGGCTCGGATGGTCCTAACCGCGTCTATGCCACCGGCGGCATCCGGTTCTGGAACGACGAACGCGATGTGCCCGATGTCACCATCGCGCTTGTCGATTACCCGAAGACGCCGAAACATCCGGAGTTTACGTTGGCGTTACGCGTGAACTTCGCCTCCGGGGGAGTAAATCGCGAATCGTTCGGCTTGCGTTTTGTCGGCAGCGAAGGCGTGATGACCGTGGGCTACAGCACCTTGACACTTTCCCGTAAGCCGCGTGAGGCCGAGCCCGGTTTCACGATCGGGACCTTCCCCAAGGACATTCAAGAGAAATTTCTCAAGGACTACCACGGCCGATATCCGGAGCGGCGGCCTGTGGCGGATTCCATGCGTCCGGAGAAGGAAGACGTGTTCACGCCGCCCCGGGAGCACGTTCCGCATCTTGAGCATCACAAGAACTTCTACGCCGCTGTGCGGTCGCGGAAGCCGTTTTTCGAGGACGCCGAGTTCGGCTTGCGGACGGCTGGTCCGGCGTTGTTGTGTAACCATTCGTACTTTGAACGTAAGGTCTGCGAGTGGGATGCTGCGACGCTGCGACGTAAGGCGTAAGACGGCCTGGCCGCCTAGGTAGGACTTCTTACCGCATACGCCTCGGTGGATCTCCCGATCTGATTGGACCGATTCGCGCCCGAACGAATAGATGTGAAACTCCATCGCGTATTCGTTTTGGCAGCGGCTTCATCTGGTTTGTGTCTGGCGCAGGAGCCGGTTTCGGTTGAGGGGAAGTTTTTCTCGAGGGCACGCAAGACTCCCGAGTACCGGACCAGTTCCGCGGTTGAGGTGCCAAGCGTGGCGGCGGGATTGAGTCCTGCGCCTGAGTATGCGCTACCAGCGATTGAGCCGGTCTCGGGTACCGGCGAGGGTCCGATCGCCAACTACGGGCGTCTGGTGGTGGGCAGCATTCGCGATCTCGGGCAGGAAGCCGGCGACGTTGGCGAGTGGACGCAAACTCCCGACGGGCGCTGGCTGTGGCGGTTGGCGATTCGCTCCACGGGTGCTCGGATGATGCGCGTTCATTTCGAGCAATTTCAGGCCGGCGAGGGCCGCGTATATCTCTTCGGAGACCCGAACTCGGCGCAGCAATTCACCGGTGGCGGCCTCTATGGCGATGGCGAGTTCTGGACCGCAACGGTTGCCGGCGAGCGTGTGCGCGTGGAATACGCGCCGGCCACTGGGCTTCGTGAAGAAATCCTGCCGTTCCGGATCTCCGGCGTGAGCCACTTGTGGGAGGATCTGCAAGGCGCTGCGCCGGGCTCTCCTGCGCAGCCGCTGGCGCTTGCCGCCAAGCCAGCGGCGACAGGTGGTGTGGCCTCCGCGCTTAGCCTGAGTCCAAATACAGGCGGCAGAGAAGTGGCCGCCTGCCACCTCGACGTGAGCTGCTATCCGGAATGGCGATCCGCCGCCTCCGGCGTGGCGCGTATATTGTTCGTTGAGAACGGCCTGGCATTCACATGTAGCGGTGCTTTGATCAACTCGCGCAGCGGAACCGGAAAGCCCCTGTTTCTCACGGCCGATCATTGTGTTTCGAGCGAAGCGGTGGCCAGAACGGTGCAGGCGAACTTCTTCTACGAAACGTCGGCGTGCGGCGGCACCGATCCGGACTTCGGCCGCGTGGAGAACATCCTCGGCGCCAATTACCTCGATAGCGATGAACTCTCCGCGGGCGATTACTCGCTGCTGCTTCTGAGCGGCGTGCCGGACAACGTCTATTTCTTCGGGTGGACCACCTCAGAGCCGGCCATGGGCGCGCGGGTCACCGGGATCCATCACCCGTCGGGTACGTTCAAGCGGATCAGTTTTGGCGAGCGAGTGGACGACAAGGGCATCGTTGTCGGCGGCGTTCAGGTTGCCGAGTACGCTCCCGCCGACAAGTTCTACGCGATTCACCTGACCGAGGGCAAAGCGCAGGGGGGATCATCAGGTTCGCCTGTCCTCAACGGCAATAAGCAGATTGTGGGTATGCTCAGCGCGGGACCGTCCTACTCGCCGATTCCGGAAGAGCAGGACCGGCTGCTCTGTGAAGCACCGCGTCTGGTGGTCTACTATGGCCGGCTCACGGCCGGTTACAGCGCATTGCAACCATGGCTCGAGGATCTGCGTGCGGCGCGCATTGCCTTTCCGCGCGCAGGCGATACATTACCTGGCAGCACGGTGAATTTTCGCTGGGGCGCAGGCGTTGGAGCCAAAGAGTACCGTCTGCTGGTTGGACGTGAGCCGGGCTCGGGTGAGATCGTGTCGCGGTCCACGGGATTGGCCACCGGCGCGACGGTTGAGAATCTGCCGCGGGACGGCAAGCCAGTGTTTGTTCGCCTGCTCACGCTGCTCGATTCGGGGTGGGAATCGGAAGACAGCGCCTACTTGGCACAGAACGGGGCCCAGGTGGACGCCGCGTCCATTGTGTCGCCGGTGCCAGGTTCGCGGATTTCCGCTACGTCGGTGGAGTTCCGCTGGGCCAACGGCGTCAAGGTGGATGAATACCGGCTGGAAGTGGGCACCTCGCTCGGCGGCGGCGACATCTACGGAAACAGCACCGGCTTGGCCACCAGAGCCATCGTGAACAACATCGCGCTCGACGGGGCTCCTTTGCATGCGCGCTTGTGGTCTTACATCGGTGGCGAGTGGGTAAAGCGCGACTACGTCTACGCGAGAGCGAACACGCAGCGAACCACCACTATGCTGCGGATCGTGAACCGCCTCGCCTATCCGGTGACGATTCTGGTGAACGATCGGGCTGTAGCCGGCATCGTAGGCGGCGCCGCACAGCCAGTGGAGGTGCCGCGCGCCGCCGGCACAACGGTGAGTTGGCGTCTCGTTCGGCCATCACGGTCCGATACCGGTGGTGCGTTGGGAGAAGCGCTCGGTGCAGCCATTGCGTTTGCCGACGAGCCCGTTGTGGATGTGGAGATCAGCAACCGCATCGACGGAGTTACGTGGTTCACGCCGACGGTCACAAACAGCACCGCGGTTCCAAAGCTGCTGGAAGTGAACGGACAACGGATCTACTATACGTTGGGGAGGGGGGAAACGATCGGGCTAGGCTACTACAGACAAACGCCGACGAGTTCGGTGCGTGGGTATTCGGACGTGATCGGCTATTCCGGCACGGTGGAGATTCTTCGGGACTTCCATGAATCGGTGGCCGAAGGATCCGGCGCCGTGGCGCTTGCATTCCGGTAGTGGAGGCCGCCCCATAAGGGAACGGCCCCCGTGCTGGGCCGGTGGTCTCTAGGTCAATTTGTCTTTGATCGCCCCGGCAGCGTCTTCGGCCATGTCTTTGGCTTTGTCGA
>JBGSME010000975.1:0-6863 GCA_041740335.1 Bryobacteraceae bacterium
CCACCGTCGCCCCGGCGTACAGACAGCCCATCGCCGTCGCCGTGTTCCCGTCGATCAGAATCTTCCCTTCGTTGCCGTTCATCTTCTCCAGGCGAAACGGCAGCGGGCTCGGCAGGTTCGCCTTCGTATAGTCGTAGCCGAGCCGGACAGCCTTGAAGTTTGAGTCAAGCAGCGCCGGCTTTTTCCCGTAGGTCTCCCGCAGCAGCTCGTCCACAACATCCATATCCATGTCGAGCAGCGCGCACATGGACCCGGCGTAGGCGATGTTCTTCAACAGCACCCGCGCCCGCGGATCGGTGAACGCGCGGTTGCACATCTCCGCCAGCGGAACGCCGAGGAACGTCACATCCTCGCGCGCCAGCGCCGGGTCCAGCGGCCAGCTCGAATCAAACAGCACGTAGCCGCCCGAACGGACTTCGCCGATGTCCTGCGCGTAGGTCTGGTTGTTCATCGCTACCATCAGGTCATAGTCGAGCGCCCGGGCCGTGTGCCCGGTGTGATTCACGCGGATCTCGTACCACGTGGGCAGTCCCTGGATGTTCGATGGGAACAGGTTCTTGCCGGACGCGGGGATCCCCATGCGAAAAATCGCCTGGCGGATCAACCCGTTCGCACTGGCCGAACCGGTCCCATTCACATTCGCCAGTTTTACGGCGAAATCATTTACACGTTGACGGAGGATTTGGTGCAAGCGATGCTCCCGGCATGGGGGATGAGTAATTCAAATTTCTGCATGTCCCACGCAGCGGTGGGACATCGCTCGGCGCACAGGCCGCAGTGGACGCACACATCTTCGTCTTTCACCATGATGCGCGCCGTTTGCGGCAGGTCCGCCGAGATGTAGAGGTCCTGGGTAAAATTCAAAGCCGGTGCGGACAACCGGCCCCGGAGGTCTTGTTCGTCTCCGTTCCTGGTGATCGTCAAACACTGCACCGGACAGATGTCGATGCAGGCGTCGCATTCAATACAGCGCTTCGCGGTGAACGCCGTCTGCACGTCGCAGTTCAAGCAGCGCTGCACCTCGCGGGCCGTCTGCTCCGGATCGAACCCGAGCTCCACTTCCACGTTCATTTGGCGGAATCGCTCAGCGAGATCGACGTGCTTCATCTTCTGCCGCGCCGACGGATTGTAATCGTTCGAATAGGCCCATTCGCTGATGCCCATCTTTGTCGAAATCAGATTCTGCTGTCGCGGCGGCCTGTCCTGCAGGCTCTCTTCGTTGCAGTATTGGTGGATCGAAATTGCCGCCTGATGGCCGTGCTCCACCGCCCAGATGATGTTCTTCGGTCCCCATGCCGCGTCGCCTCCGAAAAACACTCCCGGCAGCGACGACGCATGCGTCCGCTCCTCAACCACCGGCATGTCCCACTTGCCGAATTCGATGCCCGTATCCCGCTCGATCCACGGGAACGCGTTGTCCTGGCCGATCGCGAGAATCACATCGTCGCACGGGATCACTACCGTATCGAGGGTGGTTGACTTGCGCGCTCCGTCATCCCACTCCAGCCGCTCGAATTCCATTCCCACCAGCCGCCCGTTCTCGATCAGAAAACGCTTCGGCGCATGGTTGATCACGATCTCCACGCCCTCTTCCTCGGCGTCCTCCAATTCCCATGGCGACGCTTTGAAATAATCCCTGGGACGCCGCGCCATCACCTTGATGTCGGTCCCGCCCAGCCGCCGCGACGACCGGCAGCAATCCATCGCCGTATTCCCGACGCCGATGATCAGCACCCGCTCGCCGATCTTGTCCACGTGCGCGAACGCGATCGATTCCAGCCAGTCAATCCCAATGTGGATGTTGGCCGCCGCTTCCTGCCGTCCCGGGATCTCGAGATCCTTGCCGCGCGGCGCGCCCGTGCCCACAAAAACACTGTCCCAGCCCTGGGCCAGCAGCGCTTTCATGCTGTGGACCGGCGAATTGTAACGGATGTCCACGCCCATCGCGAGGATGTTGCCCACTTCCTCGTCCAGGATCGATTCAGGCAGCCGGAACGCCGGAATGTTGGTCCTCATCAGCCCGCCCGGCTTGTCCCATTTCTCGAAGATCGTCACTTCGTAGCCAAGCGGCATCAGGTCGTTCGCCACCGTCAATGACGCCGGCCCCGCCCCAATGCAGGCTACGCGCTTCCCGTTCTTCTTCACCGGAATCGCCGGCAGGCGGTCCTTGTACTCTCCGCGCAAATCCGAAGCCACCCGCTTCAGACGGCAAATCGCAACAGGTTTGCCATCCACTCGCCCGCGCCGGCACGCCGGTTCGCAGGGGCGATCGCACGTCCGCCCCAGGATCCCAGGGAAAACGTTTGATTCGCGGTTGAGCATGTAGGCATCCGTGAATCGCCCTTGCGCGATCATCCGGATGTACTCAGGAACATTGGTATGAGCCGGACAGCCCCATTGGCAGTCGACGACTTTGTGGAAATATTCGGGGTTTCCGATATCGGTGACGTTCATGGTCGAACGCTCACCATTCTACATCTGAATGACCCTCAAAGTCCCGTGGCGTCGATTTGACACCCTGGTGATTCAGCCCGTACGCTCACAGTCATGCTCCGACGGACCTTCCTCGCCGCAGCCTCCACGGCGCCCGCTCTCGCTGCCCCTCGCCTCTCAAAACCCCTCGGGCTCAGCCTCTACACCGTACGCGCGCCGCTCGCCTCCCGCCCCGCCGAAACCTATCGCGACATCGCCGCCATCGGGATTTCCGAGCTCGAAGTCCGCCCTGACAATCTTCGCAATCACGCGCCAATGATCCGCGATGCGGGCTTGAAGCCCGTCCATATGTTCATTGACTCCGCCATCGTCACCGGGGCCTGGGACGAATGGCGCACCTTCACCCTCGCCTACACCGCGCGCCTGAAACAACCGCCGCCCCCCGAAACTCCCAGAGCCTCTCTCCAGGAAATGCTCGACCTCGCCAACCTCCACAATGTCCATCGCATCGGCGTCAGTTTCATTCTCCCGGATGAGCGCAAAGTCGCCGTTCACCGGTTGAATGCGGCCGTCTCGCAATGCGCCGACGCCGGCATCGAACTCTACTATCACAACCACGCTTTTGAATTCCAAGGCGCTCCCGGTAAACGTTATATCGATACACTCCTCGCCCGTTTGGATCCGCGTGTCCGGCTCGAACTCGACGTCTTCTGGGCCTCCGTCGGCGGTGACGATCCCGCCGATTTAATCCGCCGCGCCAATGGCAGAGTCGCTTCTCTTCACTTGAAAGACGCCGCCGCCGACGCGCCGCGCAACGTCAGCGAATTCAGCATGCCGCCGGCCGCGTTCAAAGAGGTGGGCGCCGGAGTGATCGACTGGTCCGCCGTACTGAAAGCAGCCGCGAAAGCGAAGGTGGATCACTACATGATTGAGCAGGACCATTGCCCCGGCAACCCGCTCGACAGCATCCGCCGCGGCGTCGACTATCTGCGCGGCCGCGGCTAAAAACGGAAGAGCCGCTTCGCGTTGCCGCCGCGAATCCGCGCCCGATCTCCCTCCGACGCAAACGCAAACTGAAAATCGAAAAGGCTCCGCGCATTCCGGTAGGCCTCCATCGTTTGCCCCAACCCGCCCCACAAGATTCGCTCCGCCCCAAACGCATCGAAAGCACGCTTCACGAAACCCTGTACATCCTTGTACGGAGCCTTCTCTTTCGACGAATAACCAACGCCGGAAAATTTAAAAAACGTGAGCGGATGATCCGCCAGCCGCAACACCGCCTCGAACCCCTCCGGACCTCCCATGCCCGCCCGGCCCATATGATCGAGAATCACCGGGACGTCCTTGAACTCCCCTGCCAGCGCCGCGATCTCCTCGGAATGATGCGGCAGAAAATGCATCTGGACACACATTCCCAATCGCCCGGCTTCCCGCCAAACCGCTTTCATCCCCGCGTCCCGAAGATCCCGATTCTTGATCGGCCCCCTCTTGCGCGGCGCCTCGCCCGGCGGGTTCATCGCATGGATCCGCATCGCCACAATCCGCCCCCGATGCCGCCGCGCCAGTTCCCGCATCCGCACCGGAGTCCGCCCGTCCAGCGGATCGAACAAACACGTCCCCTTGAATAACCGCGCCGGCGACTCATGCGCGAAGCAGTGTTCCAGATACCGGTGATCGTCCTGATACGGCTCCGGATGCACAATGATCGTATGCGCGATGCCGGCTTGCTTCACGAACCCAAGATACGGCTCCAGCGGCGCAGCTTCCGGTTTGTAGGTGGCCTGCCGGTGGTAGGGAAACACCGCCGGATCGAAAAGGTGAATATGAGTGTCGATCACAGGGCCGCTCTCGGCGGCGGCCGCCGCCAATGGCAGCATCAGCAAATCCCGTCGGTGCATCATCCGACAAGAATATCAACCCTTCCCCTCCTGGAATGCCATGCTAAAATCGGGTTCTTCCCCCGAAGCCTGCCAGTCCAATGAAACGCGCGATCCAACTGCTGACCAAGTCCAAGGTTGCTGACCGCTGTCTCACCCCCGAACAGCGCATCATCGCCGCTTGGCCGGTCTCCGTCAGTCCCGTGATCGCACGCCACACCGAAGCGGCCACCGTCAACAACGGCGTCCTCATCGTCGACGTCGAGGATAGAATCTGGCAGCGCCAGCTCGAACGCTTCCGCCATCAGATTGTCGCCGCCATCCACAAAACCACCGGCGGCGACCAACCCACCGAAATCAAGTTCCGCCTGCGCGCCCAGCGCCTCGGTCCGATCCGCGAGGAACTCCCCGTCCGTGACGCTTCCGCGCCCCAGGACGACGCCGACCGCATCGTCGATCCCGTGCTCGGCCGCATCTACAAAGCAAACCGCAAGAGGGCAACCGGTTGAAAATCACTCCTGAACAGGTCCGCTACGTCGCCGATCTCGCCAATCTTCGCCTCGCCGAATCCGAGGTGGAACGTATGGCTCGCGAAATGGATTCCATCCTCAGCCACATGGATAAACTGGACCAGCTCGACACCACCGGCGTCGAGCCCATGGCGCAAGTGCTCTATCAGGCCGAAGACACCTCCACCATGCGCGACGACGTCGAGCGTTCCTGCCTCTCGAATGAGGACGCGCTCGCCAGCGCGCCAATCGCCGGTGCCGGTATGTTCAAGGTCCCCCGCGTCATCGAAAAATGAAAATGACGATCGGAACCCTCACCATCAGCCAGGTCCGCGACGGCCTCCGCGCCAGGCAATTCAGCGCTCGTGAACTCGCCACCGAAGCCCTCACATTTGCCCGCGCCGGAAACCCCGCCACCAACGCCTATCTCCATTTCTGCGACGAAAAAGCGCTCGCCGCCGCCGATGCAGTCGACGCCCAATTGGCCGCCGGTAATGCCCCCGGCCCCCTAGCCGGCGTCCCCGTCGCCGTCAAGGACGTCATCCTCGTCAAAGGCGAACGCAACACCTGCGGCTCACGCCTTCTCGAAAACTACACCGCGCCCTACGACGCCACCGCCGTCATCCGCATGCTGCAAGCCGGCGCGGTCATTATCGGAAAAGCCAATTGCGACGAGTTCGCCATGGGCTCCTCCAACGAAAACTCCGCCTTCGGCCCCGTCCGCAATCCCGTTGATCTCGATCGCGTCCCGGGGGGGTCCAGCGGCGGTTCGGCCGCTGTCGTCGCCCAAGGCACCGCCGTTGTCTCTCTCGGTTCCGATACCGGCGGCTCCATCCGCCAGCCAGCGTCTTTCTGCGGAGTCGTCGGCGTCACTCCCACCTACGGCCGTGTTTCCCGCTACGGGCTGGTCGCTTTCGCCAGTTCTCTCGATCACATCGGACCCTTCAGCCGCAACGTTGCTGATTCGGCCAGCCTGCTTCAAGTCATCGCCGGACGCGACGAAATGGATGCCACCTCCGCCTTCGCGCCCGTATCCGATTACACCGCCGCCCTCGACGGCAACGTGAAGGGTATGAAGATCGGTCTCCCCACCGAATACTTCGCCGGCCTGTCGAGCGAAACCGGCGATCGCATCTCCGAAGGCATTGAAGTCCTCCGTAAGCTAGGCTGCGAGATTTCCGAAATCAGCCTGCCTCACACCGAATACGCGATCTCCACCTACTACATCATCTGCACCGCCGAGGCCAGTTCCAACCTCGCCCGCTACGACGGCGTGCGCTACACTTCCCGCTCCGAAGATGCCTCCACGCTTTCGGAAATGTATCGCGCCACCCGAGGCGAAGGCTTCGGCGCGGAATGCAAACGCCGCATCATGCTCGGCACCTACGTGCTGAGCCACGGCTACTACGATGCCTATTATCTGAAAGCCCAGCGCGTCCGGGCCCTCATCGCCCGCGACTACGCCGAGGCCTTCAGCCGCGTGGATGCCATCGTCACACCCGTCTCCCCCTTCCCTGCTTTTAAGCTCGGCGAAAAGCTCGACGACCCCATGCAGATGTACCTTTCCGACATCTACACCATCACCGGCGATCTCGCCGGTATTCCCTGCATGAGCGTCCCCTGCGGCCGCACCTCCGCCGGTCTCCCCGTCGGCATGCAGATCCTCACCAACCATTTCCAGGAATCGGCGATGTTCCGCCTCGCCGGCGCGTTTGAATCAGCCGGCGGTGTTGGATAGTCTCACCGAAACGAAAAACAAAGGAGAATAGTGATATGGCTTTTGAACTACCCGCCCTCCCTTACGCGCTTGACGCGCTTGAGCCCTCCATCGACAAGATGACCATGGAGATCCATCACGGCAAACACCACGCCGCCTACGTTGCCAACCTGAACAAGGCCCTCGAGTCCGCTCCCGATCTCGTCGGCAAGTCCCTCGACGAACTCCTCGCCGGCAACTGTGCCGCCGTGCCCGAAGCGATCCGCACCGCCGTTCGCAACAACGGTGGCGGCCACGCCAACCACGCCATGTTCTGGAGCATCATGG
>JBGSME010000976.1:0-4391 GCA_041740335.1 Bryobacteraceae bacterium
GCGCCACGGCAGGAACCTCCGGCGTGGTGCGTCAGCCAGACCGCGCATTCGCGCTGTCTCTGTATGCGCGCGGCGTACCGTTGCAGGCGGTGGAGAATGCCTTCGTGCTCGCCGCCGCCCGGAGGCTCGCCCGTCCCAACGATGCACCGCCGTTGGGCGTTATCCGCTCACTGGCCTACTTCGCGCCGGTGATCGACGAAGTCCTGCACTCCACCACCGGTCAAGGCTACTACGACTACCTCCGCGATCGCCTGCCTCGCTACCTCGCCGCCCGTCGGCGGCCTTGAACCGGACAGCCCTCCCCGCCTTGATTGCCTCTCCAGTCCGCACGCCTGACGGCGTGGATGATATCGAACGTCCGTCCCTGTTCACGACCTTGCCTACCATGTGGTCAACTCTATCCGAGCGCAGCTGGGTCGCTTCTGGTGAGCGCCGAAGCGCATACCGGGCGCGACCTTCGCGGAGAGTGTATATACCAAAGGCTGACGGGCGACAACGTCCGTTGGGCATCGCGGCGCTGGAGGACAAGATTGTTCAACAGGCCGTGGCGACCGTGCTCAATGAGATTTACGAGGCGGACTTTAGGGGCTTTTCGTACGGGTTCAGGCCGGGACGCCACGCGCATATGGCGCTCGATGCGCTGAATGCGGGTCTGCAAAAGAAGCGAGTGAACTGGATACTCGATGCCGACATCAAGGGCTTCTTCGACCACGTCAGTCACGAGTGGTTATTGAAGTTCCTCGGCCATCGAGTAGCCGACGACCGAATGCTACGGCTGATCCAGAAATGGCTGACGGCTGGCGTATCGGAAGAAGGCGAATGGTCGGAAACGACGGTGGGTACCCCGCAGGGAGCAGTAGTTTCACCGCTGCTGGCTAACGTGTACCTGCATTATGTCTTCGACCTGTGGGCCGAGGTGTGGCGCGAGAAAGTGGCGCAAGGGGACGTGATCATCGTTCGCTACGCTGACGATCGTGCGCCACGAGGCGCGAAGGGCCTAACCGGGCCCGCAGCGATATGCTGCTGAACCGATGAGGGCAGGCCCCTCGGAATCGGCTTGCAGGAGCAGGTTCCAAACCACCTCTGGCGGCTGTGGTCAAAAGCCATGGTCGTGAGCGCAGAAGGAAAAGGCCTGGGAGAACCAGGTCAGGTGACTGGCAAGAAGAGGAACGTAATTGAACCACTGATGAAGCTTCGAAAGCGTAGGGACGATGTCAAAACCGCGGCGAGTCGTTACCGCGGGATTAACTCCGGCGGAGCCTGTTTACGGACGGAGTGGCATCCGGCATTTAGGTGGCCTGATCTTGCTGAGAGGCGGTTCAGTAGAACGTGGGAACCTGGAGCTCCGATGCAAACGGAGAAGCTCAAGTGGCAGAACCACAAGAGCGAGAGTACGGAAGCGGAGCACAGGGACGGAACAACCCGTAGTAGCGAGGAAGGCCTCGAAAGAGGTTGGAGCGAAGGGGTTGTGTCATGGAGCCGGATTCGGCGATCAACCAGCAATGGGAGGAGTCGGTGAATCAGGCGAAACCGTTTGAAATCTCGAAGTGGGAGGTTTGGGAAGCTTATCGCAAGGTACGAGCAAACAAAGGAGCAGCAGGAGTCGACGACCAGTCGATCGCCGATTTTGAGAAGAACCTGAAAGGGAACTTGTACAAGATCTGGAATCGGATGTCGTCGGGCAGTTACTTTCCGCCGCCGGTCCGGACGGTGAAAATCCCGAAGGCTGGGGGAGGGAAAAGGAAACTGGGGATACCGACCGTGTCGGACCGGATTGCACAGATGGTGGTGAAGTCGAGGTTGGAGCCTCTGATCGATCCGCTGTTTCACCCGAGTTCATTTGGCTATCGGCCAGGGAGATCGGCGTTGGACGCAGTGGGTCGAGCCAGACAGCATTGCTGGAAGTATGACTGGGTGCTGGATCTGGATATCAAAGGGTTCTTCGACAACATCGACCACGACGCTGATGCGGGCGGTAAAGAAGCACGCAAGAGATCCATGGGCCATACTCTACATCGAACGCTGGTTGAAGGCGCCGGTGGAAGAGGAAGATGGCCGAAGGACGGAGCGCGTGAAGGGCACGCCGCAAGGCGGAGTCATCAGCCCCCTGCTGGCGAATCTGTATCTGCACTACGGCTTTGATGAGTGGATGCGGAGGAACTATCCGCAGACGCCGTTTGAGCGGTACGCCGATGATGCCATCGCGCACTGCAGGACAGAGGCGGAAGCCCAACAACTGAAGGAAGCACTGGAAGCGCGGATGCGAGATTGCCGGCTGGAGCTTCATCCAGACAAGACGAAGATCGTCTATTGCAAGGATGATGACCGGCGAGGGACATACCTGCACGAGAAGTTCGATTTTCTGGGATATTCGTTTCGTCCCCGGCGATCGAAGAACTGGAAGGGGAAATACTTCGTCAACTTCAGTCCGGCGGTGTCGGATAAAGCGGTCCGGAAGATTCGAGCAGAGATCCGGAGATGGAAGCTGCATCTACGCAGCGACAAGGATCTGGATGACCTGTCGCGGATGTTCAATCCCAAGGTTCGCGGGTGGATCCAATACTATGGGTGGTACTACCGCTCAGCGTTGTATCCGGCGATGAAGCAACTGGACCGAACGCTGGCGCGTTGGGCCTCAAGGAAGTACAAGAGTCTCAGGCGGCATATGCGCAGGGCGGCGCAATGGATCGCGACGATCTCGAGACGCGATCCGAAATTGTGGGCGCACTGGCATATGGGAGAACGACGCGGTTCTGTGATGGGAGCCGTATGAGCGGAGACGCTCACGTACGGTTCTGCGAGGGGCTCGGGGTGAGATTCCCCGGGCCCACTCACCTTGTGGCCGGTTTCCAGCATCAAGCCGATGCCGTGCGATTCCTGCGAGACTTCCAGGAACGGCTGGCGAAGTTTGGGCTGGAAGTCCATCCGGAGAAGACGCGGCTCATCGCGTTCGGGCGCTTCGCGGCGTCTGATTGCCGGAAGCGCGGGAAAGGGAAACCGGAAACGTTCGCGTTCCTCGGGTTCACGCACTATTGTGGCAGGAACTCGAAGGGCCACTTTGTGGTCTGGCGGCGTACTGTGTCAAAGCGGATGAGGGCAAAACTCCATGCCATCAAGCAGGAGTTGCGCCGGAAGATGCACGAGCCAGTGGCGCAGGTCGGAGCGTGGCTGAAGCGGGTGGTAGACGGGTACTTTCGTTATCACGCCGTGCCGGGGAACCTATCCATGCTTTCGCGATTCCGAGAACGGATCTGCCGTTACTGGCGGCACGTACTGCGTCGCCGGAGTCAGCGGCGGAAGCCCGACTGGGAACAACTGCGGCCCATCTTCAATCGATGGATCCCTCGTCCACGAACTCTTCATCCTTATCCTGATGTCCGTTTCGACGCTCGAATCCAAGGGAGGAGCCGTATGCGGTAATTCCGCTCGTGCGGATCTGTGCGGGGGGTGATCAGCGATGGTCATCCCTACCGCGAACCCGAGCGCCGATTCCGGGGCCAGACCCTGAAGGGGGCGGGCCGAGGGGGAGGCCGCAAACCCTCCGTGTGGCTGGAAACTCTACTCGTAGTTGGCGCTCATCGGAAGTACCCGGGAGGGGCTCCGTTGACAGCCGACCTCCGGGTACTGCGAGAGCGGCTTCCCTGGGGACTTTCGATAATCCGGCCTTACGTTCAGTTCGCATGGTCGGCAAGCCGTCTACGTGGGCCAGACGGACGTTATGGAAGATCAGTCCTCGTAAGTCTTAGTGCAAAGTCGGCTTTACGTCAACTTGACGGGTAACGCTCTATGCGCGGATGTGAACAATTCGGCTCGGATGAGTTCCAAGCAGCCGGCAGGACACAGCGTCTGCCAAGAGCGGGTCGTTCGCAAATACGACCTGGCCGACTCGTTCTACCGCTCCATGCAGTGGACCATTTCCCACCATGGCCTCGATCCCATCAGCAACCACGTAGTGCACAGGCACGATCGCGGCCAACTCGGCGATCGAGTTATGAATGCCTTGCCAGTGGAGGATGTTCTTCGGCCAACCATAGATGGATCCAGGCACGACGCCGAAGAGATTCTTGAGGCTCAACGTCACGCCCGCCCAGTGGTGCGTCTTGATCTTCGGCATCGAGATCACCACGTCAGCGGCGAAGACGCTCTGCGGAAGCCAGAGCTCGCGCAGTTGCGTCAGGCCGGTCCGCGTGGGGACTCGGACGACGGAGTCGAAGTTCAGGTCCACGAACGGCACGCGGCCGACCAAACGTAACTGCTCCCGCAGCCCGGACTCATCGAGCAGCATCTCCGTGTCACGCACGTGCCCCGGTCCCTCGGCGACGACAACGGAGGCGGCGCCGCGGCGGTAGAGCGTATCGGCCACCGCTGCGATCAGGTTTGGGTGCGTGTTG
>JBGSME010000977.1:0-3427 GCA_041740335.1 Bryobacteraceae bacterium
TTCACGCTCGTCACCGTTCCCGCAACGTAACTGCCCGGTGGGATCACAATCCGGCCGTCCACCAGGATCGGAAACACGCTTTCGAGATACACCCGGTCGCCTTCCGCCGCTTGTTTGGTTGAGATGCTGTTGATCAGGCTCAGCGGTATCCGGGTGCCCGTGTCTACCTGAAAAACATGGGCCGCCACGTCGGCATCGGCCGCCGGGGCTTGGCCATAGAGTGCGGCACTGGCGAGGAGAGCCAGAAACTTCATTGCGCGTTCCTCCTCTTCCTAGTCTACGCCCACTCCCATCGCGGCTCGTACTTCGCGTTCGTTTTCCATTTCCCGCGCGTGAAGTCCGGCATCTCCATTCGTTTGGCCTTGCCCGACACGGATTGCTCGCTCAAGGGCCCAATCGCGCTCCACGTCAGCGCATCCACAAGCGGCACCGGTGGATCCGTCTTATGCCGGACGCTTTCCACCCACGCCCGCAGTTCCAGCCAATCGGCCCCATTATGCCCAAAGGAAAGCGCGCGCGGACCATACTGCTTCCACACCGGGTGGTCGAATTCTTCGAGGAAGGGGTTCAGCGAATGCCACTGGCTCGCATGCGGAGACTTGCGATCCCAATGCCGGTCCTGAAACCACACCGTGCCTTCGCCGGGAAACGGCCAGCGGACCATTCCTTTTGAACCCTGATACTTATGCCCGTCATCCCGCGGATGCCAACTCTGCGTATCGTGGAAATTGATCGCCGTCCGGCCGTCCTCAAGCTGGATCAGAACCGTCGTCCGGTCGGCGTTGGCGTAGCGGCGCTTGGCGTTGGGGTGCTCGGGTCCCCACATATCCGCCGCATAGCGGTTGATGCCGCGCGAGGTAGACCCCATCGCCACCAGGGATTCGATCCGCGCCCCATGATTGATGTCCATCAACATCGCCACCGGCGCGAACTGATGCGTCGGATAGAGATTGCCGTTGCGCGTCACCGAATGCTCGCCCCGCCATCGCAGATTGCCTTTGTGCCCATGGCGAAGGTCGAATTTCGAAGCGGCTCGCACATCGTGGCCGTAGCCCGATTCGCAATGCACCACTTCGCCCAGCAGCCCCGCCCGAGCCATATTCGCAATCGCCATCGGCTCCCGGCGCCACACCCAATTCTCCAGCATGGTAGCCGATACTCGCGTCTTTTCCGCCTTCTCGAGCACCGCCCAGCATTCTTCAATCGTAATCGCCGCGGGCACCTCCACCGCCGCAGCCTTGCCTGCGTCAAGAGCGGCGAGCATCATCGGCGCGTGCCATTGCCACGGCGTGGCGATAATCACACCGTCCAGATCGTTACGGTCAAGCAGGCGGCGAAAATCTTCCGGTCCGCGGGCGTAGAGTTCGGCCTTGGGCCTCGACGCCGACGCAAGAAGAGCCGCTCCAGCCGCCAGCGCGTTGTCGTCGGTGTCGCACAAGGCCGGAACTTGAACGGCATCCAGATCGAGAAGTGGGCGCAGCAGCGACATCCCTCGCGTACCGATTCCGATCACGGCGATCCGCACCGGCCGCGCTTCGGCGGCGTGGAGTGGGACTAGCGCGGCGGCGCTGGCGGCGACAAAATTGCGACGTTGCATGGAGAGTAGCGAAATCCTTCGGTCCACCAGCGTATCAGGATCGCGAACTCCCCATCTACAGGCGGCGAAACCGCCGCCGAATTCTTACGGCTGCGGCTGGCGCTGTGGAGCCGGCTTCAGCCGAAGGCTGAGCGCCTTCTCTATCCGCCGGACTTCGCTACGCTCCGCCCGGGTGCTGAACGTCGAAGCGATGCCACGCGAACCCGCGCGGCCCGTCCGCCCTACGCGATGGATAAAATCCTCGGGAGCTTGCGGAAGATCGTAGTTAACCACGTGCGCGATCCCGTCCACGTGAATGCCGCGTGCGGCCACGTCGGTGGCCACCAGAACCCTATATTCGCCGCCCTTGAATCCGGCCAGCGCCTGATTGCGCTGGTTCTGCGTGCGATTGCCGTGAATGCGCGCCGCTTTCACGCCGGCCCTTGCCAGGCGCGTTGCCAGGCGGTCGGTGCCGTGCTTGGTCCGCGCGAACACCAGAAAGCTTCCACGGTTGTCGCTGAGCAGTTGCGTCAGCAGCGTCAATTTGTTGTCCTGCTCCACTTCGTATAGGTGAAGGTCCACCAACTCGATCGGCTTTGAAACCGTGCCGATCGAGATCCGCGCTGCATCGCGGGTATAAGTATTGACCAGGTGCGCCACTTCCTTGCCGATCGTGGCCGAGAAGAAGAGCGTCTGGCGGGTTTCCGGAATATCTTTCAGAATCGTCTTGATCGACGGCAGAAAGCCCATGTCCAGCATGCGGTCCGCTTCATCAAGCACCAACGTGCTCGTTTGGCCCAACCGGACCAGCTTGCGATCCAGAAAATCGCACAGCCGCCCAGGCGTCGCGATCAGCACCTGCGCGCCGGCCTGAATGGTATGGAGTTGTTTCCCTTCGTTCATGCCGCCAACCACAAGTGCGGCGCGGATGCCCGTACCGGCGGCCAGCTTCCCGAAGGTCTCGTGGATCTGCATCGCCAGTTCGCGCGTCGGGCTCAGAATCACCGCGCGGACGTTGCGGCTGCGGACTCCGTTCATCGCCACCGCTTTCGCAGCCGGTTCATTCGAAAGAGCATTCAGCAGCGGGAGAACGAAGGCAAGGGTTTTGCCTGTGCCTGTCTGGGCGGTGGCGACCACGTCGCGGCCTTCCAGAGCTGGGGGGATGGAGTTGGCTTGCACGGGCGTCGGTTCGACAAACCCATGTTTCTTGAGATTGCCGTGGAGAACGGGCGTCAGGTTGAGTTCAGAAAAGTTGGTCATTCGGTCAGAGGGGGGAGGTCCAGAAAGGGAGCGGTCGCCACCTTTTATATAGTCTACCACGCTTCGGTGGTGTTTGCGTGGAGCAACGGCCAAGCCCGAGATCGGGCCGCAAGGGACCGGTTGCCGCTAATCCCGACCCATTCTACCTCGTCGACAGTCCACGCAGCCCCGAAAGCACCAGTAGCGAAATCGAAACTGGGTTTGGCCGCCACTGCGTCACTTGCTCTGTGATGGAGTGGTGCGGACGAACGGAAAATCTCGCTGGATCAGCGGCGGCCGATGACGTTTTCGAGTGTCGCGGCAGTGACAAACTTGCGGCCCCAACGGTCGAGTTGAGCGGCCGTGGCGCGGTGAAGTCGCTCGGTGGCCCATTTCGGCAGCGGGCCGAATCGCTCAGCGAGTTGCCCTTCAAGCAGTTGTGCTTTGCCGGCTAAGGAGCCTTCTTCCCTGCCCCGCTCGACACCAAGCTCGCGGCCCTCGGCGAATGCTTCGGCCTTGATCTCCTCAGCCACTTCCTGGAAGTATCGCATCAGGACCGGGTTCTTTCTTGCATCAATGACGACGCCCATATGCTTCATCTCCCATTCTACC
>JBGSME010000978.1:0-5224 GCA_041740335.1 Bryobacteraceae bacterium
AAGCTGATCTGAGCGCCGAGCGTCAGTGTATTGCCATTGAACACTGCCGAAGTGCCCGCTGCAAAGATTGTACATTGACTATTTGTGGCCGCCTCTGTGCCCGTGCCCGACAATGTAAATGCGCCCGCAAAGGGCCCGCCAGATTGGCCGGCGTCGTTTACGAGGAATACCGTGTTAGTCGAAATCTTGTAGGCAATGTAGCATGCGTTGACACCGGTTAGAGCATCGTTAATTAGCATATTCACGATATCCAGGCTCGTGGCACCACTGGGATGACTCAATTCCATCGAGAAGATCGCGAACGTTCCTGAGCCGGACGATGGGGAAACACTAGTCACCGATGGCTGACCAAGCAGCGGGGCGGATGAGTTCATTAGCAATATCCCGATCAGTGCTGTCATCGAATGATACATGGTGATTTTCAACTCGAGCCGTGCTGTTGTATGAAACATCTGAAGCCTTCGATAGGGCAGTCTGCGCATCGAACTCGGATTGTACACGTTGTGCCGGAGCAATGCAACGACCATGGGGTCGGGTGCGCGACATAAGAAGGGTATGGGCGCGTTTCTAGAAGTATATAATTCTTCCAGAAAGGAGGCCCCATGGCCGACGATCTTCCTGTGCTCGAGTCACGGCGTTCCGAGTTGCTGCGCGCTCTTTCCAACCTCAAAGACATGCGTCCGGAGCCGGTGGTTGGCGCGGTGTTTCGCTGTGGCAAGCCGCGTTGTCATTGTGCCCGCCCGGAGGATCCCGGGCACGGTCAGGCTGACCTATAAATGCCAGGGCACGACCGTGACGGAAGCCTTGCCGACGCCAATTCCATCCTCGCCCTTCGTTGCTGCCACCTCAATGGCCCCTTCGAGGATTACTGGGAGTCTCGCCGGCCGGCCTGACTTCCACTCCTATGTCGCGCACCCGGGAACTTTTCCGCGCTTCCGGTGTCCAAGGAATCAGCGGATGTAAAAATCGCCACTCGTAAACGGGCACCGATGGGCTTAGTATAGAAAGCGAGGGGACCTTTGGCGAACGCACTCCAATTCGATCTCACCCAGCCGTGGGACGGCGTCGGGCTCGCCCCGCCGGATGCGCTCCTGGTAGAGGGGCTCCGGGCAGGCGAAGAAAAGGCCTACGAAGAATTGATCGCTCGATTCCAGCAGCCCGTTTACAACCTCGTCTGGCGCCTCCTGTCGGATCCCGGCGACGCCGGCGACGTCGTACAGGAAGTCTTCCTCAAAGTGTTCCGAGGCGTTTCCGGTTTCCGCGGCGGCAGCAGTCTGAAAACCTGGGTATACCGGATCGCCGTCAACGAAGCCCATAACCACCGCCGATGGTTCCACCGCCGGCGGGGACAGGAAGTGGGTCTCGACGATGAGCGCGGCGACGGCCAAACCTACGAGCAACTGTTGGCCGATCAGAGCCGGTCACCTTTTGAACTTGCCGTGGATCACGAGACGAGAGAAAGAATCGAGGAGGCGCTGCAGCAGGTGCGTCCAGCCTACCGCGCGGCGCTCATTCTGCGCGACGTGGAAGGTCTGAGTTATGAAGAAGTGGCCGACATCCTCGACATCTCGCTCGGTACGGTGAAATCCCGAATTGTGCGGGGCCGGGAAGCGTTGCGCGCGCTACTGGCCGATCAACGAGACAGCGCCCCCGGCCTCTCCTGGGCCCCGCAAGGAGTGCAGTCATGAAAAAGCTTGAGCTTCGCCGCTTGGCTCCCCCGAGCGAACTCACCACTAAATTGCGTGTCATGGCTTCCCGCGAGGCCCTTCGCCGCCGGCGCCGCGCGTCGGTGGCAGCCTTTCTCACCCACGTGCGGGAAGAAGCCGCGCTGGCCTTTAACAATCTCATGCGCCCTTACGCCGTCCCCGCCATGGGCGGCTTGCTCTCCACCCTGGTTTTGTTCGGGGTGCTGGCGCCCTACTTGTCGGTGAATTTGAAAATCGAAGGCGATGTCCCCACCGCGCTCCACACGCCGGCGGCTCTCGAATCGGCGTTTTTTATGAGCCTGGAGGAGTCCGGCGAAATCGTGATCGACGTCTCCATTGATGAACAGGGCCGTATTATCGGGTATACGCTTCCGCGGGATCAGCACTGGACCAAGGATCCCGCCCTGGTGCGTAACATCGAAACTGCACTCCTCGGCACACGCTTCACGCCGGCCACGGTCTTCGGCAAACCTGCTTCGGGGAGAACGAGGATCACTTTGCGGCGGAGCCATCTCGACGTAAAAGGATAGCGGGCCAAGCCGGCCTGCGGGCGCTCATCGGGATTTTCTGCCGGCTTGGTTGGGCTGCCCCCGGCTGCGGCACATCAATTCACAGATCTTGAGGATCGAAGGATCGGCGATGGAGTAGTAGACGGTGTTGCCATCCCGCCTGCGCCCCAGCACATGACCCGCGTGAAGCGCCTGCAAATGGCGCGACACGTTGGGTTGGCCGCCTTCCACCGCCCTGGCCACATCCCCTGCTGAGCGCTCCCCTTGCTCCAGAAACAGGAGAATGCGAAGCCGCATCGGTTCGGCCAGCAGCCGAAACCGGCTGGCCGCGAAGCCGATGAGATCATCGTTCGATAGGATTGGCGGAATCATTAAAACAAGACTCTATCGTATAGGATGAGTTTGCCTATCATATCCTTTTTCAGTTGACTATATGAGCATATAGGCATATTCTGAACATGGTTCCTTGATGACGCCAGCGAGCCGGAGAGACGCGGCGTCAAATGCAAACAATCGCGCCCAAGCGTAGACTGGGCTGCGGGCGTCCCACGAAATAGAAGAATACAAAAACTGGAGGGTAGACGTGTGCGTACTCTTGCCTGTCTAGCAACACTTATTCTGGCGGCAACCATGGCCGCCGACGACAGAGAAAGTGGAAAAGGAAAGGACCGGAACCGAGGTGGTGGTGGCGGGAGCAGTGACGGAAACGGGAGTAGCGGCGGCGCTTCCGGCAATTCTGCCGGCCGATGGCGCATCGTAGGCTGGAATGATCTCGGGATGCACTGCATGGATGGCAAAGACTATGCTATTTACTCGATCCTTCCCCCGTTCAACAATTTTCATGCTCAGGTTGTGGATGGCTCCGGCAAACTTGTAAAGAGTGCTTCGGCGGCCCGCGTAACCTTTGAGGCGATCGCCGATCCGGACGGTTCGATCAACCGCACCACCATCGGCAAAACAAATTTTTGGAATTTCGTTCTACCCCTATACGGGGCTAATGCGGCCCCCGATGTCGGGCTTGCCGGATACCGTATGCCGGGCGCCGCGAACACGCCGCAGGCGATGGCCTTCGACCCGCAGTTCTGGCAGTATTCGGCCGAAGGCGTCCCAATCAGTCCCTACGACGATGCCGGGAACAAAAATTATTACCCGATGATGCGGCTGACGGCGCGATCATCCAACGGCAATGTGCTGGCAACCAGCGACGTGGTGCTGCCGGTATCCGACGAAATCGATTGCGCCGTATGTCATGCCTCCGGATCACAGACTCTCGCGCGTCCCAACGCCGGATGGGCGTTTTTGGGCGACGCTGAGAAGGACTACAAAACGAACGTGCTTCGCCTTCACGACGAACGCCAGGCGAGTTCGCCTTTGTTCCAATCGTCGTTGATCTCGGCCGGATACGCCGCCGCCGGGCTCATGGCCACCGTCGGCGCAGGCAAGCCGATCCTGTGCGCAAAGTGCCATGCCTCGAACGCACTGCCGGGCACTGGAGTGGCCGGCGTCGCCCCACTCACCAGCGCCATCCACAAGTATCATGGCCACGTGATTGACCCGACGAACCAAATGCCGCTCGATTCGGTGGACAATCGGTCGGCGTGCTACCGGTGCCATCCGGGCTCCGTAACACGGTGTCTGCGCGGCGCGATGGGCAACGCCACTTTGCCCGATGGTTCGATGCAGATGCAGTGCCAGAGCTGTCACGGCAACATGACGCTCGTCGGGAACCCGGCCCGAAAAGGCTGGCTCGAGCAGCCGAACTGCCAGGCTTGCCACACGGGCACCGCGGTGAGAAACAGCGGACAGATCCGGTACGTATCGGTCTTCGAGAATTCGGGATTAATGCGAATCGCCGCCGATAGTACCTTTGCGACCAATCCGGACACGCCTGCCGCGAACCTGTCTCTCTTCCGCTTTTCGCGCGGCCACGGAGGCCTCCAGTGCGAAGCATGTCACGGATCGACGCACGCCGAGTATCCGAGTTCCCACGCCAACGACAATCTCCAGAACATCGCTCTGCAAGGCCACGCTGGAGTGCTGGCGGAGTGCTCCACGTGTCACGCGGGTGAGATGAAAACCGTGAATGGCGGTCCGCATGGGCTTCATCCGATCGGACCGGCGTGGATCGACAAACACAAAGACGCGGCGGAGAAGAACGCCTCGCAGTGCCGCACCTGCCACGGGCTCGACTATCGGGGCACTGTATTGTCGGCGACGCTGGCTGATCGAACGCTCGAGGCCAAGCGTGGACGAAAGACATTTCCGCGAGGCACGCAGATCGGCTGCTACGACTGTCACAACGGTCCGCGCGGCGAATAGAGCACGCCCGTCTATCGTTGCGGCGCCCGGGGCTGAAAATAGTATAGGAGCGTGCTGCGTCCGACGCGCTCGGTTGGTTTCACGAGATCGGGCCAAAGGCGCACGTCCTTGTGCTCTTCCATCAGCCCCATGCGCGCCACCTTCCAAACCGTGGTGCTCACAGCGTTCCACCCCGGGGAGGGCGATACGGGGTCGCTTGGTTCGATCGGCGGAAAGCCATGATAGTCCCGCAGGTGGGCAATAATGAACGGGCTGAAGGTCACCGAGTTCGCCCCCAGTTGGTTCAACCGTTTGCCGAGCCGGAGCATATCCTGGCCCCAGTCAAGGTCCGAGTCGGCCAGAATCCGCTCCGGTTCATCGCCGGCGAATTCATTGAAATATGCGAGATAGTCCGGATGCCGCCACGCGCCGGAGATGGCGAACCATCCAACGAGTACGGCTACCGCCCAGCCCATCCAGATGCGCTCGGCGGCGCGATCCAGCCACTCTATCGCGAAGGCGGACGCCAGCAGGGCGAACGGGAAATAGATGGGCAGCACGTGCCTTGTGCCTATGTTGATGCGGCTGTAGATTCCAACCGCCAGGATGGCGGCGATACACGCCAGGGGAGCCAGCCACGCCATGTGGAGCACCCGCCTGCGCCACGCGAGCGCGGCTCCACCGCCAAGCAACAACAGGAACGCGATCGAG
>JBGSME010000979.1:0-2944 GCA_041740335.1 Bryobacteraceae bacterium
GCGAGTACGGCCATGGCCGCCAGCCCGGTTAGCGTCGCCGTGCCGGTCGATTGGACAACGTGCGACAGTACGGCCCCGCTTGCCACGCAGGCGAAGACGGCTACCATCGGGTCACGCCGGCAACGGTTGGAGGTCACCTAAGAAAGTGCGTGCGCGGCCCCAGAGTTCTCGGGTTTTCCGATCCCGCAAATCCGCAGCCGCCCAAAGTCGGGTCACAGCGCTTTTCAAGCCGCAATCCTCATACCCCTCAATCACTTCCCGCCAGCCGGTACCCGGAACACTTGACACCTCGTGCGACAATCTTCGCGCTGGGCAGAATCCAGCGCGTTGTTTGAAAATCGAATACTCGTTTTTGAGGGAGCGAAGCCAATCCATTTTTGACCTAAACTGCTTTGAAACAGAAGGATATACGTTCCAGGCAGTTGGCTTCGTTCCGCCGCCGAAGCCAATCCCTCTAATCCGTACTCATCCTTGCCACCTCTGGTCGAATTGGGTTGTCTTCCGAATGCCGGAGTGGCGAGCCTCGCATTCCGCTAGCGGCGGTTGGAAGAAATGCGGAACAGCTCTGATTCGCTGCGCAGGTAGAGTTCGCCGCCGGCGATGGCCGGGGACGCGACGAACCGCTGATCCGCCAGTTTGTTAGTTGCCAGGATGCGTGGCGTCTCGTCGGTGGAGGCGACGAACACGTTTTCGTTTTCGCCGGCCAGGTACAACCTTCCTCCGGCCATCACCGGCGACGCCTTGAACAAGTTGCCCGTGCCGATTCGCCATTGCTGGTAGTGCGGCTTGCCGGTACGGGCGTCGTAGCAACTGAGGAATCCGCCGTCGGCCAGCACGAACAGTTTCCCGCGCCAATAGAGGGGCGATGGCACATACGAATTGCCGCGTGAGTTGCGCCACGCCACGCGATTGCTATCGCTGATATCGCCGCGCCCGCCCAGCCGGATCGCCAGCAGCATCGGGTTCTGATAACCCGTCATGGCGAATACCAATCCGCCCCCGGCCACGGGTGTGGGAATGGCGTTCATGCCCAGTCCTCCGCATTCCCAGATCACTGCACCGGTCCGCGCGTCGTACGACCTCACGCGATTGCTCCCCGTGGCGATCAACTGGCGGCGGCCATCGTCAGTCACCGGCAGCGGGCATGAGTACGAGGTGGGCTCGTCCCGATCGGCGCGCCAGACGGTTGCTCCGGTTTCGGCGTCGAGCGCAATGAGGAACGACCCGGCTTCGTGATCGGCTTTGAGGTACAGCAGACCGCCGTCCAGAACGGGACTCGTTCCTTCGCCGTACTCGTGATAGATCCTCAGCTTCACACCGAGGTCGCGGCTCCAGACCCGCTTGCCGGCGATATCGTGGCAGAAGACGCCGCGGCTGCCGAACCATGTCCAGACATGGACGCCATCGGTAACCGGCGATTGGTTGCAGTGTGAGCCATCCGTGGGCCGGTAGGATTCGTGGGGCGTGACGCGCGCCACGGTGTCTCGCCAAGCGACGCGTCCCGACTCGCGTTCGATACAAATCAGCGCGAATTCGTGATCCACTTCCCGCCCTTGCGGACCCTTCTTCGGGCCCTTCTTCGGACCTCTCTTGCCGCCGCCTTTCGGGCCGTCTTCGCCGGCCCTGCGATTCGGTCCGGTCGGTGTCTCGTGGTGTGGAGGCGCCGGCCGCTCGACGCGGGGCGCTAACGGGATCGCTGTGGTGACGAAGATGCGGTTCCCGTGGATCACCGGGGTGGAGAACCCCCGGCCCGGGATTGGAAGACGCCACCGAACCCCGCTATCGTCACTCCATGAAAGCGGCCCGGTCCCCTCGGCGATTCCGTCGAACGACGGGCCTCGCCAGGTAGGCCAGCTCCCGGCCGGTTCGGCGCCGGAAGCGTAAGCGGCGGTGATTGAGCACAGGAAGGCGCGGCGGTTCATGGTTGAGCGGTCCATTCGTCTCCAGCTTGCCAGACCCTTGTTAAGAATTGATGTGGCCCGCTCCCTTGCCGATCGCCGCTCGGTATCACTACATGGTGCAGCGTTCCAGCGCCTTGGTAACCTCGGCCATCGCCTCGGGATTGCGGGAGGCGTTTCGCGCCTCTTCGGTCATTTCTCCAAGACGCCGCGACGCTCTCCGGTAGAGTTCGCAAGACCGAGCCGGGCGCGAGAGTTTGCCGTACACGCGCGCCAGCAGCGCTTCCGATTCCGCCACCGTCACTTGATAGCGCTGGGACGTTTTTTCGATTTCGAGTAGATCCAGATATTGCGACAACCCGGTTTCGAGGGCTGCTGCGGCGGCGGTGTGGAGGCTCTGCTTGTCCAGATATTGGCCACGGTTTACGTGAGCCGCGGCGAGCCATGCGCGGCCCACCACGTCGGAGGGCTCCTCGCGCACCAACTGCTCGCGGATCGGGATCATGCGGTCGAGCGCGGCTACCGCTTCGCCATCGCTCCCCTCCGCGGCCAGAACCTGGGCGGCTTGAAAATGGCACAGCGACAGGTCCATGCGTGCGCTGATCAGATCCGGGAAATCGCGGACAGCCTGCTCCTGCAGCGACACCGCGAGTTCCACATGACGCCGCGCGGCCGCTGGATCTTTGCGCCGCAGGTATTCGTCGCAAAGGTACTGATGTATCCCGCTGATCCTGCGACGGTCGAGATAGGTGGCAGGCGGCAAAGCCTCATACAGTTCGAGCGCGCGCTGCATGGCCGGGAGTGTTCTGTCGTGCATCGCGTTGTTCAAGTAGGCGTTCGCGCGCAAGTAGTGCGCATCGGCGACGAGGTGCCGGGTGTCTGGATCGTCGGGCTGGCCCGCCAGAAGCTGCTCGGCCCGCTCCAGGTGTCGCTCGGACGCAGCCAGGGCTTGCTTACGTTCGGCTCCGCGCATCGCCGCAACGATCACTGGCCTTTCGGTGCGGAGACTCAGCTTGCGGAGCTCGAAATCGCGCGGGTTGGCGGCC
>JBGSME010000980.1:0-8163 GCA_041740335.1 Bryobacteraceae bacterium
CCGGCGAGAACAAGCAACGATAGAACCGCTTTCATGGATGGGAAGACTCAGTATAGCAAGACGGATGAAGCGGGCTTTCGTTTCCTTGGGGAGGGATTTACCGGAGAGTCGGAGGCGGTTGCCGGAGTTGACATTGGTAAAGCAAAATTCATCATTTTAATGGCTTAAGACTGCAGGAACCGTAGTATTCTAGGCCCATTGGGACGACGCGAAGGCGTCGGTCAGATTTCTTCAAGGGGTATTGCATCGTGAAAAAACGGAATGTGTACGGGGCCGTGCTTGTCCTGGGTGCGATCGGACTGATCGGTGGGCGCGAGGCCAACGCGCAGGTGCTGAAAGGGCAAATCCTGGGTGCGATCACCGACCAGACCGGCGCGGTGATCCCGGGTGTGTCGGTGAAAATCACCGAGGCACGGACGAACTTCCAGCGGGTGGGCGAGACCAACGACGCCGGCAACTTCTTTTTTGTGAACCTGGATCCGGGCCAATACAGCGTGGAGGCGGAGAAGACGGGTTTTAACAAAGCGCTTCGATCGGGCGTGGAATTGTTGCCGAATACGACGGCTCGCGTGAACTTCGAGATGACACCCGGGGCGGTGACGCAGACCATCGACGTGAGCGCGGCGGCGGCACCGTTGCTGCAGACGGACCGCGCCGACACGGGCGGCAAGATCGAGCAGAAGCAGTTGCAGGAGATGCCGCTGCTCTACAACCGGAACTATCAGGGGTTGTTGCTGCTGGTGCCGGGCGTGGGGCGTCCGTTCCGGCCGCACTCGGAGTTTTACAACTCGCACGATTCGCTTTCGGTGCGCGTGAATGGACAGGGGCGGCAATTCAACAATTTCCAGATTGAGGGCATCGAGAACAAGATCGACAACGGGAACCTGACGGCGCTGGTGCCGCCGGCCGAGGCGATCCAGACGGTGGACGTATCGACGTCGAACTTCGATCCTGAATTCGGCAACGCGGGCGGCGCGGTGACCAACGTGATGCTGCGCAGCGGCAGCAACGATTTCCACGGGAGCCTGTTCCAATTCCACCGGAACGAGAACATCCAGGCGCGAAATACGTTCGCGGTGACGAAGGCGCCGACGGTGTATAACCAGTTCGGCGGGACGTTGGGCGGGCGGATCATCCGCGACAAGCTGTTCTTTTTCGCTGACTATCAGGGGAGCCGCGATCACCTGGGTCAAGTGAACCGCGGGAATCTGCCGGGAGCCGACTTCCGGACTGGCAATTTGAGCGCGGGCGGTGTGACGATCTACGATCCGGCGACGGGGGACGCAACGGGTCGCGGGCGGACGGCATTCCCGGGCAACATCCTGCCGGCGAGCCGGATCAGCCCGATCGCGCAGCGCATCCTCGGATTTTTGCCGGGCCCGAATCTGGCCGGTCCAGAGGGGCAGGTGAACTATTCTCAGAACAGTGTCCGGGTGAAGACGCTCGACCAGACAGATTCGAAGGTGGACTGGGTGATTGGCGACAACGACCGGCTGGCGGTTCGCTACAGCCTGCAGAAGGCCGTGGTGAGCGATCCGGGGTTGTTCGGCCAGGGTGGGATTTATGGCGGCTTCCGGAACGGCGGGTTCGGCGGAAGCGGCCCGGCGCGCACGCAGAGCGCGGGGCTTACGTACTCGAAAGTTTTGGGCCCGACGCTGGTGTGGGAGTCGCGATTGGGAGTGGTGAGGAATCGCAACGATGCTGTGAATTCGGACTCCGGATTGAAGACTTCGGCCGATATCGGGATCCGAGGCGTGAATCTGGATGACTGGACGAGCGGGCTGACCGAGATTCGCGTGAATGGGTATTCGTCGCCGCTGGTTGGCTTTTCGCCGAGCCTGCCATGGGCGCGCAGCGTGACGAGCTTCGGGTTGGTGAACAACGTTTCGAAGACATTCACGAAGCATATTGTGCGGTTCGGCATCGACATCCGGCGTGAGCGGAACGACTTGCTGCAGACGCAGACGTTCAATCCGCGCGGGCGTTTCGAATACCAGCCGGGGCAGACGGGCGACGCGGGCGACACGCGGCGGAACTTCGCCAATTCATTCGCGGCGTTCCTGTTGGACGTGCCGAACCAAAGCGGGCGGGATTTGCCGTTCGTGTTTCCGGCGCGGCGTGAGTTGATCTGGAACCTTTACGTTCAGGACAAGTGGCAGGCGAGTTCGAAGCTGACGATCGATTTCGGATTGCGAATGGAACGGGAGCGGGGAAGCCGGCCGCGGTTTGCGGGAGGGTACTCGAACTACAATCCGGCGAACAACTCGCTGGAACTTTCCGGGCTGGGCTCGATTCCGATCAACATTGCGAACGCGAACAACAATTTCGGCCCGAGGCTGGGGATTGCTTACCGCATGAACGAGGAGACGGTAATCCGCGCGGGCTACGGGATCAGCTATTTCCAACGGCGGATGGGGCAGACGAACTTCCCGATCCTGCAGAACAACAGCTACCCGGCGTCGAACGCCTTTTCGCCTTCGGCGGTGTCGATGACGACGGGATTTCCGGCCTTTGCGCCGTTCGTGATTCCTACCAGCGGCGTGATCGAGAACGCGCCGCTTTCGAACAACTACACGTTGACGCCGCGCGATCTGGCGAGCCCGTATGTGCAGAGCTGGAATCTGGCGATCCAGCGCGCGCTGCCGTGGAAGCTGGCGCTGGATGCGGCGTATGTGGGCAATCGAGGCGTGAACAACCAATCCGGGTACAACTTGAACGCGTCGATGATTCCGGGGTCCGGCAACAACGGGCGTCCGTTGTTCCAGGCCTTCCGCCGCGCCAACGATACAACGGGAACGATCGGGACCAACACCTGGTACAACTCGATGCAGTTGAAGTTGGATCGGCGCGTGGGCGACGGGCTGTTCCTGACGACGTCGTACACCTACAGCAAGGGCTTAAATTTCACCGACGACGACGGCGCGGTGAACATCCCAATGAACGTGGCGTTGAACAAGGGCCGGATGAGCGACAACCGGACGCAAGTTTTCACGCAGAGCTACATGTGGACGCTACCGTTCGGCAAGGGGAAGAAGTGGGCGCAGAGCGGACCGGCGATGTGGATCGCGGGCGGGTGGCAGTTGCAGGGGTTGTTGAGCATGATGACTGGTTCGTGGTTTTCGCCGTCGGTTTCGGGCGTGGTGAACGCGCCGGGTAACGCGGACCGGCCGAACTTCATCGCTCCTGTGCGGTATATCGGCGGTGCGGGTCCGGGGCAGCAGTTCTTCGACAAAGCGTCGTTTGCTACGCCGGCGCAGAACACGCTGGGGAACGCCGGACGGAACATCATTCAGGGACCTGGAGTGGTGAATCTCGATGCGGCGCTGCATCGAGATTTCCAGATCCGGGAAGGGATGGCACTGTCACTGCGGGTTGAAAGCTTCAACTTCAGCAACACGCCGCATTACAGCAATCCGAACGGCAATGCGCAATCGCCGCAGTTCGGGCAGATCAACGGGGCTGAGCAGGATCAGCGGCAGTATCAGATTGGATTGACGCTGCGGTTTTAGAAATTCGGTGAGCCGGGGTATGGCGTGCTAACCTGAAGAATCACCCTTCGGGCCGGTAGCTCAGTTGGTAGAGCATTTGACTTTTAATCAAAGGGTCGCGGGTTCGAGTCCCGCCCGGCTCACCATGTTTTTCAGGCACTTGCGGATCGGTTCACTCTGACTGATTCGCTCACCGTAGTGGAAACCTTAGCCGCCGCATCCAACCGGCGGCTTCGTTGCTCGCAGACCAGCGGAATTGGGGCAGGGCTCACCTGCGCGGATTCCTTAGACCCATGCCGGCACTGGTACCAGAGCTCCCAAAAAGATAAACAAGTTTCGCATCTGCCCTTGTGCTCGGCGATTGAAAAACGCAGTATGTAACTATGCGCGTTTGGGCTGGATCGCGAACCCGCCGTCTTCAGAAGACTTGCCAGCGAATACTTTTCCCGCTGCTGATTCTGAACGGGGCAGCCGCCCAGGGGCAAACACCGATTAGCGTTACGCCGTCGTCGAACCCACTGCAGTTTGTGGAGGGCATCAACGCGACCGCAGTGATCAATGCCGCGGGCGGAACGCGGCCCGCGACGGGATCGATTTGCTACACGTGGTCGATTTCGGGATTCAGTGTCCCGGGATTGCAGATCTTCACGGGTCCCGCGTGCAGCCCTCAAGCGCAGATCACCGGCACGGCGACCGCGCCGGGAAACTACAGTTTTTCCGCTACGGTGACGGATGGCCAGGGCGGGAGCCTGACGGCACAGGTTTCGTTGATCGTCCGGCCGAAGTTGCAAATCGTGACGCAAACGCTGCCGGATGTAACGGTCGGAGTGCCGTACTCGGCCCAGATCGTGGTGCAGGGCGGCATCACACCGTACGTCAATTTTCAATGCTCGGTGGGCCTGCCCGGTCTCAGTTGCAACGGCCAGGGGCAGGTTTCCGGCACCTACACGCTGAACACAGGGCGCGATCAGACGTTTTCCTGCGCGGTGGATTTGATGGTGAGGGACAGCTCATTCGCCACCGTGCAACGATGCTTCGATCTGAGGGTGAAGGCTCCGCAGCCTCCGGCGAATGTTTTGAAGATCACCACGACGGTGATGCCGGACGCCACCGTTGGGCAGGCGTACAGCTTTCAGGCGATGGCGATCAATGTCAGCGGAGCACCGAAGTGGTCCGCCATTGGTTTACCGGCCGGGCTCATGATTTCGCAAAGCGGGCTGATTTCAGGCACTCCGACGGGTCCGGCCGGAACGTTCCAGGTGAAGTTGGGGGTTGGCGACAACACTGCACTCACCGACGGGGTGACGATTGCGATGCGAGTGCTTGCGGCGCCGACGAACCCGCCGACAAATCCGCCGACGGATCCGCCAACGGATCCGTCGACCGATCCCAGCCCGGGCGAGAATCCTGCAGCAAAGGTGGCGCTGACGACACTGCCGCCGCTCGGAGGGCTAGAGGTTGGCAAGGTGTCGATGAGCAGGTTCGAGGCCAAGGATGGCGTTCCGCCCTACCGATTTTCGGCGCCGATCCTCTCGCTTCCTCCGGGAATGACGGTGAACCCCGATGGCACCTATGCCGGTGTTCCGACCAAGGCTGGCGACTATCAGTTCCAGGTGACCGTCACCGATGCTCGCGGGGACAGCGACACCCGCAGCTACACGCAGACGGTGACGGATGTTCCTACCACCTTCAAGGACGCTCCAGGAGGCTTTGCGGGGGAAGCTTACGTATGGAAGTTCCCTGGCACCGAGCAAATCGAGGTGCTGAGCAAGCCTGACTGGCTGACATTCGATTTGGCGGCGCGGCTTTTCGGAGGCATCCCGCCGCAGGTAGGCACGTATGACGTGAAGCTGCGTATCCGGATCAGCCCGTTTACCACGGTGGAGGAAACCTACCGGATCCGTATCGTGACCAAGACGGTGACGCCGCTGGAGATCACCACTCTTACGGCTGGGCCCGGAAATCTGGTCCGCGGCCAAGCGGCGGCATATCGTTTTGAGTCGAAGGGCGGCGAAGGGACGGTGACCTTTACGCAGAAGGGAAGTGGCGTCCCCGGCATGACGCTGCTGCCGAGTGGCGCCTGGACGGGCACGCCGACGCAGGCCGGAACGTTCCCTCTGACGGTAACCGCGACAGATTCGAAGGGCACCGCGGTGGAGCGGACCTTCCAGGTTGTGGTGACCGCGCCCGGCCAGTTGCGGTCCTCAATCCAGCAGATTTCGATCAACAAGCCTTTCGGCAGTCCCCCATTGACGTTGCCCGTGGTTCTTTTCGGGCCGGGCCCCACGCCGATGAAGCTCGACGTGATGGTGATGCCGGAGGGAGGTACCGGATCGCCGTTCGAGCCGGTGAGAGAGGCTTGGGCGACCGGCCCGCTGACGTTGAGGACGAGAGCGGATCTGCCTTCCGGGGCGACGCTGCGCGGCAAAGTGGTGGTGAAGGGGACGGGTGTGGACCCGATCGAGATTCCTTACTCGGTGGGTTGCCAGTTGGCGGGGGAGGGGTGGAACGTATTCTTCCCATTTGATATGAGCAACTCGAGCTTCTACGCATCCAGGAACCGCGACGCGTTCGCGTTTACCGTGGCGACCGATCTCACTGTTACCTGGAAACTGATCCAGAGTGATGCCCGTGCTCCGAACTTGCTGGCTTCGCCCCGATTGATTAACGCCGGATCGGGTTTGTACAGCTTCCAGACAGGATTCAATCCACCAGGGGTTGCGCCGGGGTCTTACCGCTACACGGTTCGGATCGAAACCAATGATGGCCGGTTCGTCGACGTGCCCTTCAACGTGGTTGTCGACTCGACGAACGAAATCGCCCCCACCGGCGCAACGACCAGCGGGAGGGGAATCACCACGGTGACCGCGGCTTCGTTGCCGCCCGGCGCCTTACCGCCGAACGTGGAGATATTGAGCGGGTCTCAGGTGGTGGTGCCGCCAGCGTTTCCCAATGGGCTTCAGGCCACCCTCGATGAATGGGCCGCGACCACCACTTTGCCGCCGGGTTCCAGGGCGCAGGTGGAGTGGCGCAGCGAGGTTCAGGGCCTGGTGAGGATCGGGCTGGCCGGCTTTTCCAACGACCCGTCTGTCGACTTGCCCGATGTTGTTGGAAGCAGGTTCACCGTGAACAACAGCACCTCCTCGGAGGTTCGGCTGCGAATCAGTACAGCGTCCGGGCAGACCTTCGAGCAGGTGGTGGGACCGGGCCAAAGCGAAGTGACACTGCCCCAGAACATCCGGAATTCGCTGCAAAACGGCGACAGCCTGAGAATTACCGGTACGCCGAAAGAGTCTGTCCTGGGCTTCGCGGACAAACTCGATTCCACAAATGCCGGCAAGGATGCGGCGAGTGGTTCCCGGATGGCGGACGCCTGCAGCACGCAACGGCTGCACGTCTTCTTCGCCAGACCGCAGCCTCTTGAGACCATGGCCGCCGGGCAGCCGGCGATGCTGCGGCTTTGGGTTTACGACAACTGCGGAAATCCGGTGACACAGGCCGCGGTGGATGTATCGTTTGGTAACGGCGATGCCGGGCTCCGGCTACTGGACACTGGCGGCGGGCGCTACTCGGGTTCCTGGATGCCGATTCGAGGCGGCGACGGACTGGTAGAGATGATCGCGCGTGCTTCAAAGGATGAACTGTCCGTGGCGGTGAGCTCGGCGGTGACGATCGTTCCCAATCCGAGCCTTGCCATTCTCGAGGCCCGTTCCATTGTGAGCGGTGCGAGTTTCCAATCCGGGCGTGTCCGCGCTCCCGGCGAATTCGTATCGCTGTTCGGAGCCAATCTCGCGCCGGAGACGGTTGTGGCGTCCGGACTTCCGCTGCCGCCGACGCTGGCTGGAGCGTCGCTGACATTCAATGGAAAGCCGGTCCCGCTGCTGTTTGTGAGTCCGGGCCAGATCAACGCGGTTCTACCGTATGGCCTTCCCGAACACAACGCGATCGAGTTGTTCCACGAACGAAATGGCGTGCGCATCGGCCCGATCCGAGTGGCCACCGGCGCGGCGCAACCTGCCGTATTCACGCGGGATCAATCGGGCAAGGGGCAGGGCATCATCCTTGACCCTCAGTTCCGGTTCTATGACGCCGCCAATCCGGGACAGGCCGGGGGCAGCTTCGTGATCTACGCGTCCGGACTGGGTGAGGTGGATCCGCCTGCCACGGCCGGCGAAGCGGCGTCCAGCACGTCACTGCACCGGCTGAAACGCCCGGTGAAGGTCACGGTTGGGGGAGTGGAGGTGGCTGGCATCGCTTTTGCCGGCCTGGCGCCGGGCTTGGCGGGCGTGTACCAGATCAACGGACTGATCCCGCCCGGAGTGACTGCCGGCAACGCGGTGCCGGTGACGGTTACCGTGGATGGCCAGGAGAGTCCGGCGGTGACGATGGCCATTCAGTAGGGGCGGCGAATGCTCGCGACTTTCCGGGGGCCGGCGGCATGTTATGCTTCACAGGCACAGCCATGAAACGCAAAACGCTGGCCACTTGTATGGCGGTCGCTCTCGGGGCCGGACTCGCCGGTATTCGCCTCGCTGCTCAGTCATCGAAGGCGGAGAAAGAAGCCGCCGTGGCGGCGCATATTGACGCGGCCCGAAAGGCTGCCGGCAAGGAGCACACGGGGATCTTCGAAGGCATCTGCACGCAATTCGCGCAACCAGCAGCCAGCCGCCCCGCT
>JBGSME010000981.1:0-1925 GCA_041740335.1 Bryobacteraceae bacterium
CACGCCGAGGATCGCGGCGGTGATAAAGAGATAGCCTGCGAGGATCGCGGCCAATCACGAAAGATCCAGACCGTTGAGGCGGCCGGTGGCGTCGCCGAAGTGGTCGGCGTGAACTCCCATGCGATCCATCATGGTGAGGAAAAGGTTCGACATGGGGGTTTCGCGGCGATAGACGATGCGGCGTCCACCGCGGACGTAGCCGCCACCGGAGCCGACGACGAGGGTGGGCAGATCTTCGTGGGTATGGCGGTTGCCGTCGGAAAGGCCGGCGCCGTAGACGATCATGCAGTTATCGAGGAGGCTCATGTCCCCTTCGCGGATGGACTTCAGCTTCTCCACCCAAGCCGCGAACTGCTTCATATGGTACGTATTGATCTGGGCGACCTTTTCCATCATGGCGGGATCGCTGCGGTGGTGGGTGAGCGGGTGGTGCCCGTCGGGGATACCGATCTCACGATAAGCGCGGGAGGTGCCTTCGCGGGTGACCAGGAAGGTAAAGACGCGGCTCATGTCGGACTGGAGAGCAATGGTCAACATGTCGGACATGAGTTTGAAGTGCTCGGCGAAATCGGCGGGAACGCCGTACGGCTTGGGCATCTTCGGATCAATCTGAGCGTTGTCGCTTTCGGCGCGCTCGATCTGGCGTTCCACTTCGCGGATGGAGGTGAGGTATTCGTCGAGTTTGCGATTGTCGGTGGGGCCGAGCTCGCGCTTGAGCTTGTTGGCATCGGCGTTGGCGAAATCGAGAATACTCTTGCGGTAGCGATTACGCTGGGTGCGCTGTTCGGGAGTGAGACCGGCGTCGACGCCGAAGAGGCGCTCAAACAGGGAACGGGGATCGAGAATCGGCGGGAGGGGCTGGGAGTCACTGCGCCAGGCGAGGTTGTTGGTGTAGGCGCAAGCGTAACCGGAATCGCAGTCGCCCGCCTGGCGTGCGTCCTCAATGCCGAGTTCGAGGGATTGGAAGCGGGTCTGCTTGCCGACTTCGTTGGCGACGATCTGATCGCAGGAAATGCCGGCTTTGATGTCGACGGTGGATTTGCGGGGCTGCATGCCGGTGAGGTAAGCGCCGCAGCAGCGGCCGTGGTCGCCGGCTCCGTCGAGCAGGGCGCGGCCGTTGTTGTGAGTGAGATTGCTGAGGACGGTGAAGTCGTTACGGAAGGGCTCAAGCGGTTTGAGGATGCGCGGGAGTTCGGCGGTGAGCGCGCCTTCCTGGTTGGGAGTCCAGTGGCGCATGTCGATACCGTTGGGCACGTAGACGAAGCCCATGCGGATGGGAGACTTCGGCGCGGCGGACAGGGCCGGGGCCATGGCGTCCAGGAACGGGAGAGCAATCGCGCCGCCGCCGAAGCTGCGTAGAAACGATCTTCTGGGAAGCGCCTTCTTTGTGATCTGTGAGCTACGTGTCATTTGTGAGCTACCTCTTGCGGCTGCGTTGAGTTCCGGGAGATGCCCTCGCCGCGGCGTTGCAGGAAGGGCGGGCTTTGCACTACTTCGTGGATCAGTACCTGGAAGCGGTAATCCGACTCGGCGAGTTTACGGGTGAGTGCCGACATGGTCTTACGGTCATAAGATTCGAGGCCGCGGCCGAGCGCATAGACCATCACCTTTTCGCTGAGGCATCGGGCGAATTCGGGCAATTCGTCCTTGAGGATGGTGCGCATGGCGGCTGGCGTAGAGAAGGATTTTCCGTTGGGGAAGGTTCCGCTGACGTCGATGGGGAATTTGCCATCCATGGTGCGCCACTTGCCGGTGGCGTCGTAATTCTCGAGGCCGAAGCCGAGCACATCCATACGGGCGTGGCAGGCGGCGCAGGATGCGTTGGAGCGGTGTTTCTCCAACTGCTGGCGGAGCGAGCCGGCGTTGCCTACCGATTCTTCCTCAAGCGCGGGAACGTCAGGCGGAGGCGCCGGGGGCGGGGCCCC
>JBGSME010000982.1:0-6378 GCA_041740335.1 Bryobacteraceae bacterium
GCTGCTAGCCAGGCAGATGTGCCATTCCCCTTTTTAACAACTGGTGCGAATGATGATCGGTGTGCTGCTGGTCTGTGCGGAAGTCGAGGGCGGCAACAAAGCGGCCACAGCGCGCCTCATCGTCGCCTCCGGGAGGTGGATAGTTTACCACTTCGTTGTCGATCCCGAGCATGCATGGGCCACAATGCTCCTGTAGCGGAACGCTTCCATGATGCCATATTGAGCTGGAAGCAGCTTCTGAAACAATCGGCGACCGAACCGATCGAAAATGTCACCATCCGAGCCGCATCGCACCTACTAATTCGACTGAACTATTTTCCGTGAAAGGAGACCTACAGTGAAGACCAGTAGCACTATTGATCGAAGGGGCCTTTTGGCCGCGTTGGGAGTTTTGGGCGCCGGAAGGGCGATTGCGCAGCAAGGCGGACCGGGAGGGTCGCGCGCACCGATTCCGTATCCGGCGCCGACGGCGGAAGAGATCGAGTCTCTTACTTTTATGCGGGAGGAAGAGAAACTGGCCCGCGACGTGTATCAGTATCTCTATGAGCGTTGGGGCTCGACGGTGTTCGACCGCATCGCCGACAGTGAGGAACAACATTTTGCCTCGGTAGGCCGCCTGTTGGTTCGCTACGGGATCGCGGATCCGGCAGCGGGCAACGCGCCCGGGGTTTTCGTCAGCGGGAAGCTCTCCACGCTGTACGCCGAGTTGACGGCGAAGGGAGCGATGTCGCTGCGGGACGCTCTGAACGTGGGCGTGACGATCGAGAAGGTCGACATTGCCGACTTGGAGGTTGCGTTGCCGAAAGCGACGAAGTTCGACATCAAACGCGTGTACTCGAACCTGATGGAAGCGTCGTTCCAGCATCTGGACACGTTTGAGAGTACGCTGCAGATTTTGGACGCACTGTCGTAGGCGGCGCGATAAATAGAAATTAATTCGATAAGTTACCTCCCTGAAGCGGACGGTATGATACACTGCCGCCACTGGGTATCGCGAGTGAACGATCCCGGTGTGAAATCCGTGTACGATCCCGGGCGGACCAAAGCCGCCACAAAACGCTTCAGGGAGGTCTCTCGTGCAAGGTCTACGAACTTACGGCGCGCTGCTTGCGTTTGCCGCTCTCTCATTCGGACAGGATTACCGGGCCCGTGTGCAGGGCATCGTATCCGACTCCACACAAGCTACGATCGCGGGAGCGAAGATCACCCTTCGCAACGTGAACACAGGGATTGAGGCCACGCGAACAACGGGGGCAACCGGTCATTTCATCTTTGACTTCGTTGAGCCGGGAACTTACACGTTGGACGCGGAGATGTCCGGGTTCTCGCGATCGACGAAAGAGAACGTGTTGGTGCAGACACGGGCGGACGTGACGGCGGATTTTACGATGAATCCGGGCGCGGTGGTGGAGTCCATTAACGTGAGCACGACGGCCGTGCAGTTACAGTTCAACACGTCTACGCGGGAGTTGACGATTGACCGGAAGCAACTCACAGATTTGCCTGTGAAGGCGCGGAATCCGTTTACGCTGGCGTTGCTCGACCCGGCGGTGGTAAACCGTTACATCGGATTTGACCGGAATCCGTACTTCATGTGGTCCTCGTCTTCGATTGATGTTGGGGGCAACACGTCGCGGAAGAACGATCTACTGCTGGACGGGGCGCCGTTGCAGATTGGGCCGAAGGGGTCGTATGCGCCGCCGATGGATTCCGTGCAGGAGTTCTCGGTGCAGCAGAACTCAGTGGACGCTGAGTTCGGGCATTCGGCGGGGGGAATCCTGTCGGTGTCGATGAAATCGGGGACGAACGATATTCACGGGACCGCGTCGTACTTTGGACGCAACCCGAAACTGAACGCAGTTTCGAACCCTCTTCAGCGCCGGCCGAACCTGGTGCGGAATCATATTTACGGCGGCACGATCGGACTACCGATCAAGAAGAATAAGCTATTCACGTTCGGAACGTTCGAGGGATGGCGGACCAAGGAGCCGCTGAACACGCAGCGGACGCTGCCGACGGACCTGGAGCGGCGGGGTGATTTTTCGCAATCGTTCAACAACCGGGGCGGGTTGCGGACGATCTTCGATCCATTCACGACGCAATTGCAGGACGGGGGGCGAACCGCGGTCCGGACACCGTTTCCGGGCAACGTGCTTCCAGCGAGCCGGATCGATCCGACGTCGGCACGGGTGATGCAGGACATCTGGGCGCCGAACAACGCGGGCGACGACATCACGGGCCTGAATAACTTCCGGCTGAACTATTTCTGGTTCGTGAACAACTGGAACTTCGCAAACCGGACGGACTATAACTTATCGGACAAGCTGAAGTTCTTCGGGCGGTATTCGCAGTTCAAGACGACGCTCGATCAACTGAACTATACGCCGAACAATTCGGCGGCGATGCCGAACGACAACGGCGGTCTGATGAATTCGCGGAACATCGCGGGCGAACTGGTGTACACGTTGTCACCCTCGACGGTGATAAATTTCCGGGGAAGCTTCATTGAATTCCAGGATAACTATGACGCTCCCAAACAGGCCGTGGGCGAGCAGGGCCTGGCGGAGTTCTGGCCGGGCAATTCCTGGTACAAGCCGTATATTGGTGAGCAGCCGGCGTTGTACTATCCGGGAGTAAACATCAGCACCGTGGGCGGCAACTCGGCTTACGGGAAGGCCGGTTATTGGTTCCAGGAACCTTCGAGCGTGAACTTCAGCGGGAAGATGTCGCGCTTCCAGGGCAAACACTACTGGAAGGCAGGGTCCGACGTGCGGATGCATCAGGCCCATGGGCAGTCGTTCAACTTCATGAACTTCAATTTCGCGCCTGGGCCGACATCGAGCACGCACCTGGTGAACGACCCGTTGAGCGGCGACGGGCATGCGACGTTTCTACTGGGGATTCTCGACAACAACTCCGTGGTCAACGGCCAGCCGTTGCAGCACCTGCGGCTGAACTTCTACTCGCTGTTCATTCACGACGACATCAAGCTGACGCGAAACATCACGATCAACGCAGGCTTGCGGTGGGAGTACGAGACGGCTCCGCTCGATGAGACGGACCGGCTTTCGCGCTTTCTCGATCTGAACACGCCTATCCCGCAGTTGCAGAACAACGCGGTGCCATTTCCGGCGGACGTGGCGGCGCTGGCCAAGCCGACGTACAACGGCGCTTGGATCTTTTCGGATTCCTCTAACCGCCGGTGGTTCAACAGTCCGAAAAACGTACTGCTGCCCCGGCTGGGGGCGGCGATTCGCGTGAATGACCGGACGGCGGTGCAGTTCGGATGGGCGCGGTATATGATCCCGCCGCAGACGGTGATCGGCACGATCAGCCGTATCGCCAACTATGACGGCTTCAGTTCGTCGACCACGGGGCTGCCGCTGGTGGACGGCGTTCCGCAGGGACAATTTTCGAATCCATTTCCGGCAGATCGCAACCCGCTGCTCCCTGTGGTGGGGCGCGGATTCGGCACGAACACGAACCTGGGCGGGGCAGCGACGTTCGCCGCACAGGCTTTCCGGCCTGGCATCAACGACCGGTTCAATTTTTCGCTGCAGCACGAGTTGCCGGGCAGGTTCAAGGCTGACGCGACGTACTTCATGAATATCGGGCGGGACATCGAGTATGTCCGCGATCTGAATCAAATCGACCCCCAATACAAATACGGCGCCAACGCGCCGACGCTGAACCAGAATATCGCGAATCCGTTTTTCGGGTTCGGGACCGCGGAGACGTTCCCGGGCCAACTGCGAAGCCAGCGTAACATTGCGCGGCGTGAACTACTCCGGCCCTATCCGCAATACCGGTCGATCCAGCAGCAGTTCACGCCGGGTCTCCATAACCGGTATCAGGCGCTGCAACTACGTTTGCAGCGGGCTTACGATAGCGGCATCGCGATTCTGTGGGCCTACAACTACAATCGCGAGAAGACGACGGCGTACTTCAACGATGTAGACCAGTTCAACGACAAGTTCACATACATCAACTCGGACAATCCGCGGCACCGGATGACTTTGGCGGGAACGTACGACTTACCGTTCGGAAAAGGGCGCAAGTTCCTGAACGACATGAATCCGGTGTTGAATCATGTATTGGGAGGATGGTCTTCGTCGAGCATTCTGGTAATGAAGACAGGCCAATTTCTGCGATTCCCGGCAGCGCTGGTGACCGGTGACCCGAAGAGTTCGAATCCAACGCCGGCGGCGTGGTTCAACCAAGCGGCGTTCCGGCCGCTAGCGGCGTTCACGCCACGAGAGAATCCGTGGCAGTACGAGGGAATCACTGGGCCGGGATTCGTGAACCTGGATCTTACGTTGGCGAAGGTATTCGCGATCACGGAGTCAAAGAAGCTGGAGTTCAAAATGGAGTCCTACAACGCTTCGAACAGCTTCTGGTGGGACAACCCAATCATGAGCGCGGCGTCAGTTGGAACTTCGCAGTTTGGGCGGAGCGTGGCCCAGAACCGTGAAGTTCGCGGGCGGGAATTCCAGTACAGCTTGAAGTTGATTTTCTAGATCAACGAACGAAGTCGACTTGGACGCGATGCGGGATGAGACCCGCGTCGTGTCCCATGTCGAGGAGGAGTTGAGCGGCCTTGGGAACGTCCTCGCCGCAATCAATGGTGTGGTGGTTGACGTACATGCCGACGAACTTTTCGGCGAGCGGCGTTTCCATGTCGCGGGCGAACTGCATGGCGTAGGCGAGGGCTTCTTCCTGATGATCGATGGCGTGCTGGATGCTGTCGCGCATCATCCGGCAGCATTCACTTTGGATGTCCGCGGGGAGATCGCGGCGAAGGGCGTTGGCACCAAGAGGAAGCGGCAAGTTGTATTTCTTCTTCCACCATTTGCCGAGATCGAGGACGAGGTGGAAGCCGGCGCGGGTGTAGGTGAGCTGGGCCTCGTGGATAACAAGGCCGAGGTCAACGGCTTCGGAGCGGACGGCTTCGGGAATTTGATCGAACGGGGTGATGACGGGTTCGAAGTCCGGCTCAACGAGCTTGAGGGTAAGGAAGGCGGTGGTCATGCGTCCGGGGACGGCGATACGCTTTCCCTTGATGTCTTCGGGAGCGAGGGGATGGCGAGAGATCAGCATGGGACCGTAGCCGTCGCCTACGCTCGATCCGCTGGCCATGAGCGCGTACTTATCCGCCACGTATGGGTAGGCGTGATAGGAAATCGCAGTAAGTTCGTACTTGCCTTCGACGGCCATCTTGTTGAGCGTCTCGATATCCTCGAGTTTGTGGGTGACGTTGACCAGCCGGGAGAGTACCTTGCGAGTGGCCATGGCGTAGAACATGTAGGCGTCGTCGGAGTCTGGACTGTGGGCGCAGACAATATCTCTAAGCTGAGTAGAATCCATAGGGTTCGGCTGGGAACTTGCAGGATAGCACGATCCTGTCAGAGTAAGCGGGCCAGGATTGGCTGGGCGGTGGGGCTGTCGGTAATCACTTCGGCATCGGGATGGCTCTGCACGAGAGTGACCGGATATTGGACGCCAACTTCGCCGGCAACAGCGCGGCGGAACACAGATCGATGGCGTTCGCCACCAGCGCAGTATAGGCGGATGCGGCGGGATGCAAGAATGTCACGCATGCCCATGGTTACGGCCATGGGTGGAATGGATTCGCTGTCGCCCCCGGCACATCCAATGGATTGGACAACAATGGAATCGCCGCCGAGGGAGACGACGCGAGTGAGAGAGTTCCGCAATTGCTCGACGGAGACGGTGTGCCAGCGGGAGAGCGGAGGTTCATTGAAAGCGACGTGGCCGTGATAGCCGATGCCGCCGTAGCAAACGTCAGCGCCACCGGCGGCGTGGAGAGCTTCGCCGATGGCGTCGGGACGAAAGGGATCGGGGACGTGATACTGATTTTCGGGGATCCGAAGATCGGCGTCGAGGCGTTCGAACAGTTCGCGGCGAAGAAAGCCTTCGAAGCTGAGCGGGTGTGACGAGCCGATAGGGCGGCCCTGCCAATCGAGCCACTCGTCCATTTGAAAGACATGGACGTTGCGCCAGGAAATGCGTTCGCGATTGACGATGTCGACTAGAATGGGATACTGCGCGACGGGGCCTACGGGTAAGATGAGCCGGGTAGGCTCGCCCCGCGCACTGCGGCGGCGGATCTCGTCCGCGATGGAATGAGCGAAGTGGGCGATGACGGCCGGAAGGTCCGGCAGGAGATGGAAGGGGATTCTGGCGCGGCGGCGCAATTCCTCGATGGAACAATTCATGAGCGACACACGAACATGGTAAGCCGTTGGACAGTGCTGGCGCTGTTGTTCGTGTCGATCACGATCAATCTGTTTGACCGGCAGGTGTTGTCGGTGATGGCGCCTTACATTCTGGATGAGTTGCAGTTATCGGCGAGCGACT
>JBGSME010000983.1:0-6389 GCA_041740335.1 Bryobacteraceae bacterium
TGGCGGCACTTACATCGCCGGGTGGGTCCTTCGCAACCGTGACGGAGCCAACATCTCCCAGTTCGCCGACGTGGCCGGAACGCTGGATGTCGGCAGCCACGCCTATGACACCAGCCGCGGTTTGATCTATTCGAGTGTGCCCACCGGCACCGGCGGCGCCGTCGACAGTCAAGCGCCCACGCTGATGGTGCTCGACGCGAAGAATCTGGCGTTGCGGGAGCGCCTACGGCTCGCCGAGCCACTCACTGGCCGCAGTGTGATCAGTTCGGACAACTCGGTGGTCTATTCGATTTCGGCGAGCGGAGTGACGATCTTCCCGGTGGGCGCCCTTGAGGATTCGCCGCGGATCACCGCGACTACCGAAGATCTGATATTCCGGGGCAACTTCTGCGACCGGCGCGTGTCCGGGCAGGAGTTTGCCGTCGTTAGCTCGAGTGGCGCTCCGGTTGATTTCACATTATCCACAAATACGGCCGGGATTCGACTGACACCGTCAAGCGGCGTCACGCCGGCCACGGTGCGGGTCACCGTCGACCCGAACGCTTTCCAGAATCTGAAAGGGACTGTCACGGCGTCCATCGCGATCACGTCGAATGGCTCGATCACGATACCGAAGCCGGTGCGCGTCTTGATCAACAACCGGGAACCGGATCAGCGCGGCACCGTGGTGAACGTTGCCGGCGAGATCGTCGACCTCCTGCCGGACCCAACCAGAGACCGCTTCTACTTGCTCCGGAAAGACACCAACGAAGTCCTGGTGTATGGAGGTAACAGCTACGGCCTCCAAGCGCGCCTGAAGACGGCCAACGGCCCCACGCAGATGGCGGTCACCTTCGATCAACGTCATCTTCTGGTGGGCCACGACCTGGCCCAAATCGTTTCGGTGTACGACCTGGAGACACTCGAAGAACTGGCCCCAGTGATCATGCCGGGAGGCCACTATCCCCGCTCGGTGGCGGCTTCCGGGAAGGCGATTCTCGCGGCCAATCGCGTCGCCGGACCGCTGCACAAGATCGACCGTATCGACATGACCAGCCGCACGGCGGTGGAACTGCCGACCTTGGGCGTCTACGAGAACGACATCGACAAAGGTACGGTGCTGGTCGCTTCGGCCAACGGCAGCCGGATCATGGCTGTCCAGGCCAACGGCAACGCTCTGCTCTACGATGCCAACGCGGATACTTTTACGATTTCCCGCAAACTGGTTCAGGACGCGGAGAAGCTGACGGGGGCCTATGCGGCTTCGAGCTATGACCGGTTCGTGGTCGGCAACAAGCTACTGAACTCATCGCTGGTGCCGGTGGCCACGTTTGACGGCGGGGCTGCTCAATCGGCGGGCTTCGCATTTGTCGAAACCATGGGGCTCCGTAGTTCGGCTCCGAACTCGGCGAGTCCTGGCGTCATCGAACGTGTGGACGCGGAAGCCGGCCAGCGGATCCGTCCAACGCGGATGGTGGAGGCTCCCTATCTCGGAACCACCGAATTCCCGTTCACACGGACGCTGGCGCCGCTCTACAACCGCAACGTCATCGCCAACCTGACGACGTCCGGTTTCACGGTGCTCCCATGGAACTACGACGCCGCCGTCGCGGCGCCTCGCATTGACCGAATCACGAATGCGGCCGACGGAGGCTCTGGTTTGGCCACCGGCGGTCTCATCAGCATCTACGGCGAGAACCTCAGCCCGGTGAACGCGGTCTCGAAAGAACTCCCATTGCCCACAGCCCTCGGAGAGAGCTGTCTTACGGTCAACGGAGTTCCTTCCCCTGTCCTGTTTGTCTCCCCGTCCCAGATCAATGCCCAGATTCCGTACAACGTCGATGGAAGCGTCACGATGATCCTGAGAACACCGGGAGGAGTGAGTGACAATTTCAATCTCACGGTCCGCCCCTCGGCTCCGAGCGTATTCCGCAGCCCGCAGGACGCCGCGGTGGCGACCGTGGTTCGCCAGAAGAACGGCGAAGTGGCTACGCTTTCCAATCCGGTGCACCGTGGAGATCAGATCACCATCTACCTGACGGGGCTCGGCCGAACGAATCCGGCCATCGACGCCGGTGTGCCGGCGCCAAGCGACCCGCCGCTTCAGGTTCTGAACGAACCGATCGTTACACTCGGCGGACAGGAACTCGCTGTGAGCTTTGCCGGCTTGAGCCCGGGTCAAGTTGGTGTGTATCAGATCAATGCAAGTGTACCGGGCGCCGTCCCGCTGGGGGTTAGCCAGCCGCTGATCATCCAGGCACAGACAGGGTCCACTGAAATCAGTATCCGGGTGGTCGACTGAGACCACACGGAACAAACAAACAACCAATGGACCGCGGACTCAAACCGCGGCCACCTACTGACCGACCGAGGAGGAAGTTGCAAATGAAGTACGCATTCTATGTTATGGCCGCGCTGGCCGGAACGGCCTGGGGGCAGCAATGGGAAGTTGGCGTGATGGGTGGCGGGGCGTTCTATTTGAACAACTCCGTCACCGCCTCCAACGCGTCTGGAAGCGCGGGTTTCCGTCCGGGCCTGAGCGTTGGCGGTTGGCTCGGCCACACCAAGGGAGGGCGATACGGAGGGGAGGTCCGCTACCTCTTCCAGAAGAACGACCTTAAGGTGAGTTCGGCAGGGCAGAGCCACACGTTCGGCGGCCAGTCCCACATGATGCACTATGATTTTCTGATCCACATGAAGACGTCGGAGGACAAGGTTCGGCCGTTTTTCGCCGTCGGAGGCGGTATCAAGGGATACCGCGGCACAGGGACGGAGCGGGCATTCCAACCGCTCAGCAATCTGGCGATCCTCACCAAGACGGCGGAATGGCAGCCGATGGTCAGCTTGGGTGCGGGGCTGAAATGGCAACTCAGCGCCAGAATGCTCCTCCGGGTGGAGGTACGTGACTTCCTCACGCCGTTCCCGCGGTCGGTAATCCTGCCATCGCCGGGCGCGAAGATTTCCGGTTTGGTCCACGACATCACTCCGCTGGTCGGGATCAGCTACCTCCTCGACTAGGCAAGTAGAAAACATGTAGACAGGGTCGTGCGTTCAGGGTTTGCGGCCGATAAGAAGGTTGAGATGATACGCGGCCCTGACTCACAATCGGAACGTTTCTTGAACGATCTGGCGCAGATATCGCGCCGGTTGGAGCGGTCGCAGCGAGAGTTGGCTACTGGAAAGCGGATCAATACGATCTCAGACGCGCCGGACGAAGTAGGACAATTGCTCTCGCTGCGGAGCGAGTTGGCATCGGTCGAACAGGTGCAGACAAACCTGGGGCGGGTGAAGGCTGAGATCGGGACTGCGGAGGCAACCTTATCGAACGCGGTGGATGTGCTCGAGCGGATCCAGTCAGTGACAGTAGAGGGTGCCAGCGACCTGACCAGCAACGAGACCAGGTCCATCCTTGCCGATGAGGTCGAAGGATTGCTGGGGCGGCTGGTGAGTCTGTCACAGGGCCAGTTCGAGGGGCGATTTCTGTTCTCGGGAGATTCCGATCAGAATCCACCGTACACCTACGACGGAACTCTCGCAGATCCGGTGAGCGACTATGCAGGAAGCGACGCGACCCGGGTGATCCAGCATCCGGCGGGTCCGCGATTTGCCCTCGCACGGACGGCCCAACAGATCTTCGACAGCGACGATCCGGGAGAGAATGTGTTCGACGCGGTGAACGCAGCGCGCGTGGCTCTCAAGTCCAACGACACACAAGCGATCCGGGCAGCCCTGGACAATCTGACGACCGCCAACAGCCACTTGAACAGTCAGCTTGCCTGGTATGGTGGCGTGGAGAATCAGGTAAACGAAGCGTCGGATTTCGCGTCCCGGCAGGCGGTCCGGGTGCAGAGCCGGATCAGCGAAGTGGAGGACGCCGATATCACCAAATCGATTGTAGAGATGAATCAGGCGGCCTTTCAACGGGACGCGGCATTGTCTGCGCAAGCGAGCCGGCCGCGGAAGACTCTGTTCGATTATCTGGGATAGAGGAAACCCGCGAATCCAAAACCCGCTTTCGAACGTACTGCCCGGTATGGTCGTCATCTCCGGCGCCACCGGATACCTCGGCAAGCCCCTCTGCCGGATCCTCTCCGCTCGCGGATTTCCGATTCGCGCTGTGGTCAGATCCGGCTCCGCGGCCAAGCTTCCTTCGAGCGTCGAACCAATCATCGCGGACCCGCTCACGGCGGCAACGTTCGCCCGGTACATACCCGCGGGCGCTACGTTCATCCATCTCCTCGGTACACCGCGCCCGTCGCCGTGGAAAACACGCCAGTTTCGCGAAGTAGATCTCCCCGGAGCCATGGCCGCGATCGACGCCGCCACCCAAGCCGGCGTCGCACATTTCATTTATGTCAGCGTGGCCCATCCGGCGCCGATTATGTGCAGCTACATCGAGGTACGCCGGGACTGTGAAAACGCCCTTGTCACATCCGGGCTACGGCACACAATCCTTCGGCCCTGGTATGTCCTCGGGCCCGGCCATCGCTGGCCTTACGCGCTGACGCCCCTCTATTGGCTGGCGGCAAGGATCCCGGCGTGGAAAGAGAGCGCCGAACGCCTCGGCCTCGTCACCCACAAAGAAATGCTGGCGGCGCTGGCATGGACGGTGGATCACCCGCCCAATTCGGGACGTCAAGTGCTCGAAGCGTCGGCGATCGCCCTGCGATAGTGAACGCAACGATCCACTTCTTCAAAACCGAGCGCCGCGTGCGCCGATTGCGCCTCCGCATTGTCCAGCCATGTATCGGACGCCATCTCCGCGCACCCATGCGCACGCGCCCACTTTTCGGCTGCCCGCACCAACGCCGCTCCGATCCGCTGCCGCCGCCAAGCCGGATCGACGAACCAGCCTTCGAGGTACCCCACCGGGCGAACCGGGTCGCAACCGTCGGCGTAGGATCGCACACTGAGTTCGACGAATCCGGCGACTGTTCCGCCGGGGAGTACGGCGAGAAGAATCGCCGCAGGCAGTCCGCCTACCAAGTAGGATCCGGCGAGCATGCGACGGACTTCGTCGGCCGACGAATCCGCCCACAACATTTGGCGCAGCCGCAACACGGCATCAAAATCAGACGCCACAGCCGCGCGAATCTCCATCGGCATTTCACACGTTCTTGATCGGCCGCACAATCCCGCCCGCCTGGCCGTACTTGTGCCGGCGCGCCGTCCATTTGGCCTGGCCGTATTCGCCCAGGTCCACCGTGCCGGCGATCGTGTCGCCGGACACCTTGCCAACGAACTCGTACCCGATTCGCGTGCCTTCATACCGGTGCGAACTGCGGATCCAGACCTCATCGCCCTCGACAGTGCCGCGAATATCGCCGCCCAGGAACTCGCCCGAGTGCGACCCTACCAGATCCGCGCCCTTTTGTTCAAACACGAACCCATGATGCGCCTTGCCGGTGAGAAACTCCATGTCCACATCCCATTGCCCGGCCACGTCCACCTTCGGAGCAGCTCTCGACGCCAGGGGCATCTTGGGATGCGTGGTCATCACTTCATAGAGCCGTTTGGCCGCGACTTCGGCGTCGCCCGGCATCATCATATACGGCATCACCGTCAAGGAACTCCGCTGCATGCCGCCGCGCCGGTCACCGGACGCGCCGCCGAGGATCACACGCGGGTCGCCATCGAGCAGCGCTTTCTCCACTTCGCGGCCCGCGAGCCCCATCTTGTCGCCGTCCCATCGGATGGCGAGGCGCGGAGCGTTGTTGGACAATCCTTCCGGCTGCAGAACTTCGGTGGTTACGCCAGGAACGCGCTTCACCGAAGCGGCGATGGTCGCCAGCCATCCCTCCCACTGCTTCCACTCGGCGTCATGGTCGCGCTTCACCCACATCTCGACGGCGGCCAGCATCCCCATGATTGCCTCTTTGTCGGCCTTCATCGGACGCCCGAAGGCATGATGGGGAGCCGCATGGATCCAGGCGGTCTGGACCAGTTCCTTTCGCCCAAGGAGCAGCCCGGCGCTCTGCGGACCCCGCAAACACTTCCCGCCCGAATAGGCCACCAGATCGGCTCCGCGGCCAAGGTGGACGTTGGGAATCGTCAGCTTCTCAGCCGCCGCGTCCACCAAAACCGGCACCCCATGTTGTTTGGCGATCGGCGCCAGCACCTGCAATCCCATGTCGCCCGTATCCGGCGGCGACGCCAGAATCATTACCATGGCCGTGCGTTCGTTGAACGCGCGCCGGTATTCCTCCACGGTCCGCACGTTGATGAACTTTGCGCCGACGCCGCGAATCGCGTGATCGTAGACGTTGCGGGAATAGGCGGGTGCGATGACTTCGTTCTTCAAGCCACGGGTGTCGGGCAAGCGTTGGAGTTTTTCCGGATCCGCGCCGGCAATGCACGCCGCGGCCGAGTGCGCCAGCGCGGCCGCGCAGCCCGACGACACCATTCCCCAC
>JBGSME010000984.1:0-3056 GCA_041740335.1 Bryobacteraceae bacterium
CCGCTGGCGATCGTTGCGGCCTACAGCCTGCTCACGCGCGGAACCTACGGCGGCCAAGGCCTTCCCATCACCTTCGAAAGCTACACGCGTTTGGCCGATTCGCTCTATCTCACCATCGCCGCCCGGTCTGTCGCGGTCGCCCTCGCCGCCACGCTGCTATGCCTGCTGCTCGCTTTTCCGCTGGCGCTGTTTCTCTCCCGCGCCGGCCGGTATCGAAACTGGTATCTCCATCTTGTGATGCTGCCGTTCTGGACCAGCTTCCTCGTTCGAACCTATGCCTGGATGTTCCTGCTTCGCGACACCGGGCTGATCAACACGCTGCTGCTCGCCGGCGGCCTCATCGGAGAACCATTGCCGCTGCTCTACAACGATGGCGCGGTCATCACCGGACTGGTCTACGGCTACCTCCCCTTTATGGTGCTGCCCATCTACGCGACGCTCGAACGATTGGACCCCGCGCTTCTCGAAGCTGCCGCCGACCTCGGTGCGCGGCCCCTGAACGCGCTGTTTACCGTGACGGTGCCGCTGGCGCGTCCAGGAATGATCGCCGGCTCCGTGTTGGTCTTCATCCCGTGCCTCGGCTCTTACCTCACGCCGGACCTTCTCGGCGGCGGCAAGAGCACTCTCATTGGAAACGTGATCCAGCAGCAGTTCACCTCCGCGCGGGACTGGCCCTTCGGCGCCGCCATCTCGCTGGTGCTCACCCTGTTCGTGCTCGCCGTGCTCACATGGTTCCTCCGGCGCGCGAAAGGGGCGGCTTTCTCGTGAATCGCGTGCTTCCACTCACCGCACTCCTTGTCTATCTGTTCCTGCATCTCCCGCTCGCGATACTGGCTGTGTTCAGTTTCAATAACTCGCGCTTCACGCGTTGGGAAGGGTTTTCGCTGCGTTGGTATCGCGCCATTCTGGACGATCCCCGCCTGATCGAATCCACCGTCAACAGCCTCTCGATCGCAGCCGCGGCCACTGTCACCGCCACCGTCATCGGTACCTTGTGCGCCTACGCGATGCGACAGCGCCGTGCGTCGGTTGTGGAGGCGTCTCTCCATCTCTCGCTCGTCACGCCGGAGGTCGTCACCGGCGTCGCCCTGCTCGCATTCTTCCAATGGATTTTCCGCTACCTCGATGTTCGCCTCGGCATGGTTACCGTCATCCTCGCCCATACGGCCTTCTCCGTCGCTTACGTCGTGCTGGTGGTGCAAGCCCGCCTGCGGACCATCGAATCGGCGCTAGAGGAAGCCGCGCTGGACCTGGGCGCGACACCCTGGGACGCCTTTCGCCGCATCACACTGCCGCTACTCGTCCCAGGTATTCTCGCCGCCGCGCTACTGGTGTTCACCGTCTCGTTTGACGATTACGTCATCACTAGTTTGGTCGCGGGTGTCGATTCGGAGACGCTGCCGATGGTGATCTACGGGATGGCCAGGCGCGGCGTGAGTCCGGTGGTCAACGCCATCTCCGCCGTAATTGTGGTGTGCCTGGGCGGGTTGATCCTCGCCGCCGAAGGTTTGCGAAAACGATGAACCGCCGGCCCTTTCTTCTTTCGCTCGCCGCCGTGGCCGCCTGCCGCACCGGCGCACCGCGGCTGAACGTCTTCAACTGGTCAGAATATCTCGGCAACCAAACCCTCGCGGACTTTCGTGAGGAGACCGGCATTGAGGTCCGCTATTCCGTCTACGAAAGCAACGAAGAACTGCTGGCCAAAGTCTTCTCCGGCAACTCGGGTTGGGACGTTGTGTTTCCTTCCAACTACTTTGTCGAGCCGATGCGCGAGAGCAAGCTGCTGGCGCCGATCGATCACGGCCGCCTCTCCCGCCTCGACAACCTCGACCCCATACTGCGTTCTCCGGTCTGGGACCGGCAACTGGACTGGTGCGTACCATATATGTGGGGCGCAACCGGCATCGCGTATCGACGTGAACTTCAGCCCGCGCCAACTTCCTGGAACGATCTCTGGCACCCCCGCCTCCGCGGCCGCCTGACCATGCTCGACGATCCCGCCGATACCTTCGCGGCGTCGCTGAAGAAGGCCGGGCTTCCTCTCAATGCCGCCCGATCCGAGGATCTCACCGTTGCCCGCGACCAGCTTCTGGAGCAGAAACCTCTCGTCCGCGCGTACATTAACGTGGAGGCCCGGGATCAGCTCGTCGCCGGCGACCTGCTGGCCGCGCACATGTGGGCGACCACCGCTCAGTTCGCCATCGACGATACCGATCGCGTGGCTTTCGTCTACCCGAGCGAAGGCTTTCCACTCTATGCGGACAATGCCGTGATCCTGCGCGAGAGCCCTCGCAAGGATGAAGCGCACCGCTTCATCGACTTTCTATTACGGCCCGAAATCGCCGCCGCCATCGTGGTGGACTCGCGCACGGCCACCGCCAACGCCGCCGCCCGCCAACTGCTTCCCGAATCGATGCGCCGTAATCCGGTTGTGTATCCGCCACTCGAAACTCTCGCCCGGGGTGAATGGTTCGCGCCGCTTCCCACCGCGGCCCAGCGGCTTCGCGATCGCTACTGGACCGAGATCAAATCGGCCTGATCACTCGTACCGGAGCGCATCCACCGGATCGAGGCGCGCCGCCTTGTTCGCCGGCCAGATGCCGAAAAACAACCCGACGCCCACCGACACCACCACGCCCAATACCGCGGCCCACACCGGGACCGCGGTCGGCAAAGCAGGGAACACCAGCCGGGCAACCATCGAAATCGACCATCCGAACGCCATCCCAACCAGCCCGCCCAGAAACGTCAGCACCACCGCCTCGGTGAGAAACTGAGCCACGATATCCTGCCGCCGCGCCCCCACGGCTTTCCGTACTCCGATCTCGCGCGTCCGCTCTGTGACCGAGACCAGCATGATGTTCATCACGCCGATGCCACCCACCAGCAGCCCGATCGAACTGAGGACGATCATCACCAGCGCTGTCGTCGAGGTGACCTTCCGGAAATCCTCGATCATCTGCTCGGCCGTCGAGATCGCGAAACTGTCCGGCTGATCGTGCGGAACCCGGCGCTCCTGCCTCAGCACGCCGCGCACCTCGTCGGCCGCCTGGGCA
>JBGSME010000985.1:0-3883 GCA_041740335.1 Bryobacteraceae bacterium
GTGCGGACTCGTCAAAGCGATATGCGAGCAGGGTACGGCCGAACCGGGCGACGGCGGCGGCGTTGCCTGGATTGGCGTGGGCGGCGTCCTGAGCGCTCTTGATCTGTTGGCGGACCGCGGGTGGAAAGCCTTCGGTACGCACAGTCGGCAGATCGGTCCGGCCGGAGCAGCCAGCGGCCAAGACAGCAGCAAGTGGTACGAGAATCCTCGTTTGGAAACGGGTCACGATTTGTCTACTGGGCGCCAATGCCGCCGCGAAGATCGCGGAAGGCACTAAGCAACGCAGGAACGATTGTAACAATAAAAAGCGCGGGCAAAATAAACAGTACGATGGGGACGAGCATCTTGATACCGGCTTTGCCAATAGCGGCTTCGGCACGGAGGCGGCGCCGTGTGCGAAGGGCTTCGGCGTAGACCTTCAGGGCCTGGGACAGCGAGGTTCCGAAGCGTTCGCTCTGAACGATCATGGCGGCCAGGGACTTGATGTCTTCAATGCCTGAGCGGCGAACGAGTTGGTTGAACGCCTTTGAGCGCTCCTGCCCGGCCTTCACCTGCATCACGACGGTGTAGAATTCCGAGGCCAGTTCCGGATAGATGTGCTGCATTTCCTCGGAGACGCGAAGCATCGCCTGATCGAGGGCCAAGCCGGTGCCGAGAACGATGCCGAGAAGATCGACGGTGTCCGGCAAGGCTTCATGGAGGCGCTTCTTGTAGCGCTTGACCATCCGATAGAGGATCTGTTTGGGGAGCAGCCAACCGAGGATGAAGCCGGCGACGAGGCTGACGATCTTGGACGTAAAGTCCTTGTCCCAGCTCAGCCAGAGGAAGAGCGCGAGCATGGCGATGAAGAAGAGAGCATTGCCGATGCAGTAAACAGCCATGGTCTCGCGGCGGCGGACCCCGGCGGCCTGCAGGTACTTTTCGGTTTCCTGAATCCAGTCGTCCCCGCCGGGTACAAGACTTAGTAAGTACAGGACCTGGTTTAGGAATCCGCTGCGGGCACGGCGGCGGTTCGAGGCGGCCGTGGCCGCGGTGCCGGACACCGACTGGAGTTCGAGAAGACGGTCGTCAAGCGGGTTCTCCTCGGCGTGAAACAGTTGGAGCCCGGACCAGAGCACCGCAGCGACGGTGGCGAAGCAGGCGAGGAAGAAGAGTGCGGGTAGGATCATGGTCGGCTCATTGGGCTAGAATTTCGGATTTGCCACCTTACGGATGATGAGGATGCCGATGATCTCCGAGACGATGCCGTAGGTGAAGAATATCTTCCCTGTGTCGTCGGTGACGAGCATGCTCATCATCTCCGGCCGCATCAGCCAGAAGACGATACCGAGCAGCACGGGGAGGGCGCAAAGGATGCCGGCCGAGAGGCGTTGTTGTGAGGTATGAGCTTTCATCTTTGCGGCCATGTTGAGGCGCTCGCGGATGAGGAGCGAAAGATTTTCGAGTACCTCCACCATGTTGGCGCCGGTCTGGCGTTGGAGGATCAGTCCAGTGATGAAGAATTTGAGATCGATGATCGGGATGCGTTGGCCGAGGTTGAGGAGCGCGGCGTCGATTTGAGACCCGAGGCCTAACTCTTCAATAACCTTCTTGAATTCCATGCGGACGGGGTCGGAGGTCTCATTGGCGATCGTTTCGAGGCCGGAATGAATGGTGTGGCCGGCTTTCATGGAGCGATTGAAAAGGTCAATCGCGTCGGGGAGTTGCTCCTCGAACTTGGCGATACGGGCGGATCGCTTGTAAAGGATGAAGCCGATGGGGATCGCGGCGAGCAACCCGCAGACGAGCAGCCGCAGGAAGAACATGTCGATGCCGGCGAGTCCGAACAGGATCCAGGGGCCGAGAAAAAGGATGGCGGTGATGGCGGCCACGTCGACGGCGCGATATTTGAGATTAGCCTGCTCGATGGTTTGCTGGAGGCGCCGGAGGATGCCGAGCCAATTGACAAAGTCACTCAGGAAGGAGAAGGTGCCTTTTTCTTCGCGGCGCATGAGATCGCCGCCGGTACGCGCACGGCTTGCGGAGCGCATGCGCAATTCCCGGAGGCGGGCGGCGACGGCGCTGGCTTCCTGCCGTTGGGGTACTGCCCACACGTAGTGGCCGGCGATGAAAAAGGCGACGGCGAAGATAAGGAAGGCGACGATTAGAAAACCCATGATGAATTGCCAAGCTTAACGTTCGTTGACGGCGTGCTGCTCCTGGAAGATCGAGTTGGACAGGTGGATGCCGTATGCCTTGAGGCGCGAGAGGCAGTGAGGCACATAGCCGGTGGCGTGGAAGCGTCCGGTGACCTTTCCGGAGGCGGCGATGCCTTCGCGTTCGAACAGGAAGACGTCTTCCATGTGGGCGGTATGGCCGTCGGTTTCGAGCACCTCGGCGATGGACATGATTTTTCTCGAGCCATCGGTGAGGCGGTTCATCTGAACGACGATGTTGACGGCGGAGGACAGCATCTGGCGGATGACATAGTCGGGCACGTGCTGGGAGGCCATCATCACCATGGTTTCGAGGCGCGAAAACGCGTCGCGGGATGTGTTGGCGTGGACGGTGGTCATGGAGCCGTCGTGGCCGGTGTTCATGGCCTGCATCATATCGAACGCTTCCGATCCGCGGCATTCCCCGATGATGATTCGATCGGGGCGCATGCGGAGGGCATTGATGACAAGGTCGCGCTGGGTGATGGCGCCGGCGCCTTCGATGTTGGGCGGCCGTGTTTCGAGGCGGACGATGTGGGACTGCTGGAGCGTGAGTTCGGCGGTGTCTTCGATGGTGACCAAGCGCTGCTCGTCCGGAATGAAGCGCGACAGCGTGTTGAGCATGGTCGTTTTTCCGGAGCCGGAACCGCCGGAGACGATGATGTTGAGGCGGGCTTCGACGCAGCCGGAAAGAAAGTCCAGCATGCCGGAGGTAAAGGTCTCGTTCCGCAGGAGGTCCTCGACGGTGAGGAGCTTCTTGCCGAAGCGGCGGATGGACATCACCGGGCCGATGAGGCTGAGCGGGGGGATGACGGCGCAGACGCGGGATCCATCGGCCAGGCGGGCGTCGACGATCGGCGAAGAGTCGTCAATCCGGCGGCCGATGTTGGAGACGATACGTTCGATGATCATGCGGACGTGGGCGGCGTCCTTGAACCGGATGTTGGTTTCAACGACGCGGCCGCCGCGCTCGACGTAGACGTTGTCGAAGCCGTTGACCATGATGTCGCTCACCGAAGGGTCCTTGAGAAGAGCCTCAAGGGGGCCGAGGCCGAACACTTCGTCGAGGATCTCTTCGACCAGCCGTTCGCGCTCGGCGAGGGTCATGGGAAGGGATTCTTCCGCGATGAGCTTTTCGAGTACGGCGCCGATCTGATCGCGGACCCCGTCTTTGTTCAGCCCGCGAAGCTGTTCGGGAGTGAGGGAGTTGAGCAGCCGGGTGTGGATCTGCGTTTTGATGGCGAACCATCGGTCGGTTCCGGAGCGGGCGGCTGATCCGGGAATGGGTCGGGAAGCCATGCGAGTGAGATTTCCTCCAGAACGAGTTTACGCCGATTTCGCGGCGGCTTCGTCTTTCTTGCGTCCGGTGGCCTTGTCGACAAAGGCGCGGAAGACACGGTCGAGTTCGCCGGCGGCTTCGCGGTCGGCGACGAAGGGGCGGCCGCGATTGATGGCCGCGAGAACGGCGGGCGAGGGTGGAATGCCGTAGAAGACGGGCTGATTGAGGGTCTGTTGAATCTGTTCGAGTGACGCGAACTGGGTAGACGCCTTTTTTTGATACTGGTTGACGATGATGCGGAGTTGGTCCTGGCTGAAGCCCATGCGCATCAGATAGGCGAGAAAGCGCTGTGCGTCGCGGATGGATCCGAACTCCTGATTGAGCACCAGGAAGACGGCGGTGGAGGATT
>JBGSME010000986.1:0-3201 GCA_041740335.1 Bryobacteraceae bacterium
TCGGCGCCGCCATTGGCATGCGCGTCATCTGCTGGACCATGAACCCGAATCCGTCGCTCGGATTTCGGCTGGTTTCCCTCGACGAGTTACTCCGCGAGTCCGATGTCGTCAGCTTGCACTTGCGGCTTTCCGGCCAGACCCGTCACTTTCTGGCCGAACCCCAGTTCGCGCAGATGAAGCCGTCGGCGATCTTCATCAATACGGCCCGCGGCCCGATCGTGGACGAAGCTGCATTGGTCAAGGCGCTCGAGAACGGCCGTCTTGCCGGGGCGGGATTGGATGTTTTCGATCAGGAGCCGCTGCCTGCCGGCCATGCGTTGGCGCGCCTGGATAGTGTCGTGCTCACGCCGCATTGCGCCGGCATCACGCCGGAGACGCTGGAGGCCGGGTTAGCCCTTGCGCTCGACAACGTGGAAGCCTGGCAGGCCGGGCGGCCGCAGAACGTAGTGGTCTGAGAGAGAATAGGAAGCAGGGCCGCAATGCTATCCATCGTAATCCCGATCCACAACGAAGAGCCGGCGATTCTACCGCTGTATGACCGGCTGACTTCGGTGATGCTCACGGTAGCCACTCGCTACGAAATCATTTTCGTCGACGACGCCTCCACGGATCGAAGCTTTGATCTGCTCGCCAATCTCGTCGAAACCGACAGCCGTCTCAAAGTGATCCGGTTGCGGCGCAACTTCGGGCAAACCGCCGCGCTATCGGCCGGGTTTGACGAGGCCGAAGGCGAAGTGATCGTCTCCCTCGACGGGGATCTGCAGCACGATCCCGAAGACATTCCCGACCTCCTCGCCAAAATCGAGGAAGGCTACGACATCGCCAGCGGCTGGCGAAAGCAGCGTGTCGACAATGCCTTTACCCGCCGCTTCCCGTCGAAGATCGCCAACTGGATGATGTCAAAGGCAAGCGGCGTCCGGCTGCATGACTTCGGCACCACGTTCAAGGCCTATCGCGCCGAAGTGCTCAAGGACGTTCACCTGTATGGTGAGCTCCACCGGTTCATTCCGGCCCTGGCGAGTTTCTATGGAGCGCGTGTGGCCGAGGTGCCCATCCGCAATACGCCACGATTGAGCGGCGGTTCCCACTACGGGCTCGGCCGCACTTTCCATGTACTGTTCGATATCCTGACCATCCGCTTCTTACTCACCTACTTCACGCGCCCGATGCACTTTTTCGGCAAACTTGGATTGCTCGGCACCGGAATGGGCAGCGCGATCATGGTCTACCTGCTGTTCTATAAGCTGTTCGGGAACGAAATGGTGATGGTGGAGCACGGTCCGCTGATGATCGCCGGAGCGCTGCTGCTGCTCACCGGCGTGATCATGTTTTCCACCGGGTTACTCGGCGAGATGATGATGCGGACTTACTTTGAGAGCCAGGGACGGCGTATCTACGCCGTCCGTGAAGTTAGGCAGAGAAAAGAACCGCGGGTAAAGGGAAGCGGCGCCCGCTAACTTACCCGCGCGAAACCATTCCCCAAGTCATCTCCTGGCCATTCACACAGGCCTGCAGCGCCATTACCGCCGTAAGTGTGCTCTCCGCGGCATGAAAGCCGGCATTTTCCAGCTTACCGGTCCGCGCGCCTTCGATAAACTCATTCACCGCGTCCATGGTGATGTCGTACTTTGTCTCTACGCGCTCCGGTTCGCCTTTTTCGCGCCAAACGGTGTATCCCTTCCGGCTGACGTTCACCGCCCCGTTCTCGCACAGGAAGGTTTCCGAGACGTCGGAAAAACCCGGCGCCTTGAACTGGTTGGCGCTATAGGAAAACACCATTCCATCGTCGAACTGGAATGTACAAGCGAGGTTGTCGTAAATGTTGCCGTATGTCCGTACCTGCCGGCTGCCATAGCCGGACACCCGCACCGGATGCTTACCCGTAAACCAATTCACGACGTCGATGTTATGGCAATCCTGCTCGATCAGGATGTCGCCGGAATTCTCGCGGTAGAAAAACCAGTTGCGGATCTTCTCTTCTTCCGCCTTGTGGCCGCTCTTGATCGCCGGACCGCCGCCGATCCACGCCGCCCGCACCATCCGCAGCGGACCCAATTCGCCGGACTTCACGATCGCGTGCGCCTTGCGATAATCCTTGCCATAGCGCTGCTGGAAGTCCACCGTGATCCGCTTGGCCGGGTCCGCCTTCCGGGCCGCTCGTAGAACGCGATGGCAGCCCTCCACGTCCACCGCCGCCGGCTTCTCCATGAAGATGTGCTTGCGTGAATCCACCGCTGCCTCAAAGTGCTCCGGATGCAGAAACGCGGGAGTGGCGATGTAGACCGCGTCTACATCGGAGGCGAGGATGTCTCTATAGTTGCGATGTCCCTTCGCGCCGGAGTAGCGCTTCGACGCGGCTTCGAGTTTGTCGTCGTAGATATCGCAATACGCGGTCACCTTCAGAAATTCGTTCTTCTGAAAAATTCCCGTCACGTAGGTGCCGCGGCCGCCGCATCCAATCAACCCCAGGGACAAGGCGGAATTGGCTTGTGATCCGCGCACCGATTGCGGCTTCACAATGGTGAAGGCCGTGGCGGCGCCTGCTCCGAGTTTGGCGGCGAAATCGCGTCGATTGGGTTTGGACTGCATAACGGGGGCTCCTTGAAATAGTGCGTGCCAAACCGGGAGGATCAGAATACTGTTCTTGCCTAAAGTTTCCTCTTCGGCAGGCCGTTCTCATTATACTGGACTCTTGTGCCGATGAAGGTTTCGATCCTCGTGCCCGTATACAATGAGCGGGCTCTCGTGGAGCGCAGTTTGGATGCTGTGTTGAACGCTCCATTGCCGGAGGGTTTGGCGCGGGAGGTCGTGGTGGTGGACGATTGCTCCACCGACGGCACCGGGCCCATTCTCGAACGGCTCGCGGCGGCGCGCCCGGAGATCCGGCTTCTGCGTCATTCGGTGAACCAGGGAAAGGGCGCGGCTGTCCGGACGGCGATCCAACATGCCGAGGGCGACTTCTGCCTCATCCAGGACGCCGATCTCGAATACGATCCCAATGACTATCCCGCTCTGATGCGCCCCCTCCTCGACGGCCATGCCGATGCCGTCTTCGGATCCCGCTACCTCGCCGGCGTCCAAACCCGCGTTCTCCCGTTCTGGCACTCCCTGATCAACAAAACCCTCACGTTGATCTCCAACATGTTCTGCAATTTGGCCCTCACCGACATGGAGACCTGCTACAAGGTCTTCCGGACCGAT
>JBGSME010000987.1:0-2826 GCA_041740335.1 Bryobacteraceae bacterium
CATGGCTCCATGGCGCTGCGAATACCGCGAAAGGCGCTTGCCCAATGATCACCCGCCGCTCGCTTCTCACTGCCCTCGCCGCCGCCGCGCAACCGAACCGGCTCATCATCGACACTCACCTCGAAGTCTGGACCAATGATCCCAAGTTCCCCTTCGCTCATCCCGAACGGCCCGATTTCAAGAGCGTTCCCGTTCAAGCGCCCATCGAAAATCAGGTCGAACAAATGCGGGACTTCGGCATCCGCTACGCCGTTCTCATCAATCCGCGCTATTTCGGCTGGGACAATTCCTACATCGCCCATTCGCGCAAAACCTACCCGGACAAGTTCGTCGCTCACGGCCTCATCGATCCGCACGATCCCAAGGTCCACGAACGCCTTCGCTACTGGGTTCGCGAGCGCGGCTTGCAAGGCATGCGCTTTAGCCCCATCTATCATCCGAAAGAGCACTGGCTCAATTCGAAAGAACACTATAAGCTATGGCGCGAGGCGGAGAAACTCGAAGCGGTGTTCAATTTCTACATCCTGCCTCATCAAATGCCGATGCTCGAAGATATGTGCCAGCGATTCCCCGGCGTGAAGGTGGTTGTCGACCACGCCGGCAAACCGGACCTCAAACTCGCCGACCCCTGGCCCGAGTTCCGCAAAATGTTTCGCCTGAAACGCTTTCCGCACGTGTGGATCAGCAATTCCGAACCCTACGAGATGTCGGAGTTGAAGCAATACCCGTACTCCGACACTTGGCCCTTCTACAAAGCCATCTACGAAGAGTTCGGACCGCGTCAACTCGTCTGGGGAACTGGCTACCCGCGCCCCCGATGGGAACTGCCTTTCGACAAGGAACTCGAGTTCGTCGACAAGTACTGCGCCTTCTACTCCCCCGAAGACCGCGCGCTGATGCTCGGCGGCAACGCATTGCGGATCTGGAAATTCCCAGGAGCGAGTTCGCTACACTGAGGGTTCCCGCCCTCTCATGCACACCAATTCACTCATCCACGAGAAAAGCCCCTATCTGCTCCAGCACGCGCACAATCCCGTCGATTGGCGCCCGTGGAATGACGACGCTTTCGCCAAGGCGCGCGCCGAAGACAAACCGGTCTTTCTCTCGATCGGCTATTCCACCTGCCATTGGTGCCATGTCATGGAGCGCGAATCGTTCGAATCGGAAGCCGTAGCCGGCGTGCTCAACAAGCACTTCGTTTCGATCAAGGTCGATCGCGAGGAACGGCCCGACATCGACAAGATCTACATGACGTTCGTTCAGGCAACCACCGGTAGCGGCGGCTGGCCCATGTCGGTCTGGATGACGCCGGACGCCAAGCCCTTTTTCGGCGGCACCTACTTTCCGCCGGACAATCGCTACGGCCGTCCCGGATTTTCGTCACTGCTCGAATACATCGCCAATGCGTGGCAGTCCAACCGCGAGGAAATCCTCGGATCCGCCGAACAGGTTCTCGCCGAACTACGCAAGCTCTCACTCATCGACACCAGCGCCGGAACGTGGCTGGACGATTCCGTGCTCGATTCCTGCTTCGCCTTTTTCCGCCGCTCCTACGACACGAAATTGGGCGGCTTCGGCGGCGCTCCGAAGTTCCCGCGTCCGGTCACCCACAATTTCCTGCTGCGCTACGCACGCGCTACCGCCGGCTCTGGTGCCGCCGGCCACGAAGCCTCGGAGATGGTGCTCCACACCCTCGATGAAATGGCCAAGGGCGGCATGAACGATCACATCGGCGGCGGTTTTCATCGCTACTCGGTGGACGACCGCTGGTTCGTCTCGCATTTCGAGAAGATGCTCTACGACCAGGCCCAGTTGGCCGTTTCCTACCTCGAGGCGTTTCAACTCACAGCCGATCCGCGGTATGCCGCTGTGGCTCGCGACATCTTCTCCTACGTCCGCCGCGATATGACCGATCCTGGCGGCGCGTTCTACTCCGCCGAAGACGCCGACAGCGCCGCCGATCCGGCCAAGCCCGATGAAAAACGCGAAGGCGCTTTCTACATCTGGCCGGCCCAGGAATTCGTGGAAGCTCTCGGTGAAGATCGCGCTCGTCTGTTCGCCGATCGCTTCGGCGTCGAGCCCGATGGTAACGTCCGGGACGATCCGCACGGCGAATTCACCGGCCGCAACATTCTCTTTCAAGCCCGTACGCTCGATCAGGTAGCCGCGCGTGCCGGAATCCCGCTCGATCAGGTAGAGCGCGACTTGGCCGCCGCCCGTTCCATCCTGCTCAATCGCCGCTCCCTTCGTCCGCGCCCTCACCGCGACGACAAGATCCTTACCTGCTGGAACGGTATGATGATCTCCGCCTTCGCCCGAGGAGGCCAGATCCTCGACGATCCCGAATTGACCAACGCCGCGATCCGGGCAGCCAGCTTCGTCCTCGACAACCTCTGGAAAGACGGCGGTTTGCTGCGCCGCTTCCGGGACGGCGACGCCGCCATCCCCGCCTTCCTCGAGGATTACGCCTTCCTCGCCCAAGCCCTCGCCGACCTCTACGCGGCCACCTTTGACCCCTCCTGGCTCGATCAAGCCATCGAAATCGCCGCCGCCATGATCGCCCGCTTTGAGGATCCCTCCGCTGGCGGATTCTTTTCGAGCAGCGATTCCGGCTCTCTCATCATCCGCTTGAAAGACGACTCCGATGGCGCCGAACCGAGCGGAAATTCCGCCGCGATCGAAGTTCTCTTCAAACTCGCCGCCATCTCCTCCCGCGCCGATTTTCGTGCAGCCGCCGAACGCGCCCTCGCCGCGTTCGCTCCCCGCCTTCGCTCGACGCCCAGCGCAATGCCTCAGATGCTGGTCGGCTACCTGCTCTCTCGCGGC
>JBGSME010000988.1:0-2346 GCA_041740335.1 Bryobacteraceae bacterium
AGCGCCCAGGCACGGCGAAGGGCTTCGTCTTCCTCAGCCTCGAAGACGAAACCGGCGTGGCCAACATTATCCTGGAGCCTGATACATTCGAGCGTGATCGGGAGATTGTGATAGGCAATCCCATTCTGCTGATCGAAGGAGTGCTGCAGAATCAGGACGGAGTCGTGTCGGTGAAGGCGCGCGGAGTTACCGGGCTGGCCGGTGTCACGGCGCCGTCGCACGATTTTCATTAGTCTACGCTCCAGGGTGCATCAGCGAATTGCCGCCAGGGCAATGTTGTTGAGCCAGTGAAAGACAAGTGGCGCCCACAACGATCGGCTCTTCTCATACAGTCCCGCGAAGGCCAGCCCATAGTGTAAAGATACGGAGAAGGTTCATCGGCAACGTTGACCAACTTTGTTCACCGGAAAGGGCCCGCCACGGGACGTGCAGCAACGCAAAGGCTACCGAACTCAATGCTGCTGATCGGATGATGTCGTTTCGCGAGCGCAGCACGCGGTACAGAACGCCGCGGTAGAGCACCTCCTCCGCCACCGGTGATCCGATCAAGAAGTTGATCCACACCGCCGGATCGCTTGGCGCCGCGGCTTGCGCGCCTTGGAATAATCGGTAGGCGGCAAGTGTCCCCGGGTAGATGGCGAAGCCCGCCGCCCCAAGCGCGCATCTGGCGAACCAAGAAGTGGCGGTTCCAAGGATGACGTCGAGTCCACGATGCTCCACGAATCGGACGTAGGCGAGCGCCGGCACAAGAACAATCGCGACTCGCGCGAAGGCACGCACCAATGGCTCGGCGAATGGGCTTGGCGCCACGAGCATCATGACAACCCAGAGGCTCCACGTGAAGATCGCGATCGCCACAGGCCACCACACGACAAATACGGGTGCGGACCCTTTTCCTCGCCCGGGCCGCTTCGCTCCATGGCAGGTTGTTCTCCTCGCGCAAATGGCCGCACGGGTCTCACTCGAAGCCGATGGCGGTGAGGATGAGGCCCAGTTGGCGCTGGTCGCCGGGCACCTGGAAGGGCTCGGCAATCTCAATGGTGACGGTGGCGGTTTCGTCCGGCGGCGCCAGCGCGGCGGCTGATCGGAGCGTGAACTGATCGGCTGTCGGGTAGGTGGCGGTGGCCACCGGGGTCCCATTCAACGACAGTGTAACGGCGCGGTTGCGCGTCTGATCGACGATACGGAAAGTGGCTTTGAGGATTCCGGGCTTCGCCGGAACCTTGAGGGCGACGACGGCGCGGCGCGCGGTCCATCGCCAGGAATTGCTTTCGAGAGCGTAGACTCCGCTGACGATCTGGGAACTGGCTTCGGGGGCGTTCATGGGAAGGAAGGCGAGAGTGGGCTTCCGGTCATTGACGAGGACGAGGCGGGTGGAATCGACAGGGCCGGCGGCGATGTCGAACGCGCGGAGTCCCCGCCCGTGGGCGGCGGAGGAGTAGGCGGAGCGGCTGTCGAGTGCGATGAGCCGGAATGGAGTGTTGAGGGTTTGTTGCGACAGTTGCGCGAAGCGTGGGCCTTCCGGGAGACGGACGGGCGCGCCAAGGGCGGAGGTGAGGATCCGGTCGCCGTTGCGGAACGATTGGGTGGAGCGGAGCGGAATGGCGCCGGCGGATTCGGCGTAAAAGCGGAGCCCCCATTCGGCGTTGACGAAAGTCCGGTGGTTGGCGATTTCGTTCTTGGCGGCGAGGGCGGCTTCTTTGTGAAAGTTCCACAGAGCCTGATTCGAGGCGGCCAGTGTCAGGCCGAGGGCGATGTGGGTGACGAAGGCGGCGGCTAAGATACGTGGGTGATCGGTAACGCGGTTGACGGTGAGGATGGCGAGGGGGAGAGCGATTGGGAGGAGGTATCGGGCGGATCCCGCGAAGAAGAGAATCAGTGCGGCGGCGAAAAACAGAAGCAGCCAGACGTGGAGAAACGTGGCGGGGCGGCGGTAGGCGAAGAGGGTGGCTGCGCCGATGGCGAAGGGGAGCCAGAACAGCGGATTGGGATCGAAGAAGGCGGCGGCAATGGCGGCGGGGATGGCGATGAGGCCGTGGGGCGCGAGGGGCGCAAGAAGCGGGCTTTGCATCCATCCGAGGTGGACGGTGAGGGCTGCGGCGTTACGGAGTTTGTTCGCGATGGATTGTAGATTGTATGTGGCGAAGTGCCCGGAGAGAACTTCGGCGGGCGCGGCGCCGGTGGCGGACCGCTCGTACATCTGCCAGAGCCCGATGGTCAGCGCCGGGGTCAGGATGGCAAGCCATGGGAGTGGGGCGCGTATGGATTTCGTCCAGAGGTAAACGGCGAGGATGGGAACAAGGATGACGGCCTGATAAGAGATCTGGGCGGCGGCGATCATCGCGA
>JBGSME010000989.1:0-3122 GCA_041740335.1 Bryobacteraceae bacterium
CGCAGGCGCAGGCAAAGTACGACGAAGCGGCAGCGATCTGGGACCGGTCCAAAGGCTCGCGAAAAGATCTCGAAAAGGCGCGCGGACTGCTGGATGAAGCTGTGCAGGTGGACTCTAAATACGCCGCGGCAGAGTTGCTGCGTTGCCGTGTGCAGGCCGCGCTGGGCGAAGGCCCTGGCGCGCTAAAGGCCTGCCGGGGCGCGGTGCGGCTGGATGAAACCTCCGCCGAAGCGCGGGTGATGCTAGGGGTGATGTTGTTGCAATCGGGCGACGCCGCCGAGGCGGTTCGGGAACTGCAGCGCGCGGTGGCGATCACGCCGGACGATAGCTATTCTCAGAGCGTGCTGGCGGAGGCGTTGATACAAGTGGATCGTTTTCCTGAGGCTGAGCGGGCGGCTGAGACGGCGGTGGCGAAGAGCGATTCCTCGGCGCAGGCATATCTGATGCGTGGTGAAGCGCGGCTCATGCAAGACAAATTCGGTGAGGCGGCCGAGGACTATCGACAGGCGCTTCGCCTTTCCGAGTTCCGATCCGGGTTTCTGCGCACGGCGGCGTTTTTCGCGGTCGGCACCGGCATGACGAAGCATCGCTCGGGGAGGCGTGTGCTGCACCGCACGCAGAAGGCGGCTGCCTATTTTGGACTGTGCTCGTGCGAGTTCGGGCTGAAAAATTTCATTCGCGCGATTTCGTATTGCGACCGCGCGCTGCACGAGGACAAAACCGACGCCGACACCTTTGTCCTCATCGGTCAAAATTATCTCGAATTGTTCAATCGCGACAACCGGCGGGACTATCTCGGTTCCGCTGGTGACAGTCTGCAGAAAGCGCTGCAGTTGGAGCCGCGGCACGAGCGCGAGAAGGAACTGCGCAGCCAGTTGGTGCAGATCCGCGAGTTGCTTCCGGTAGTGCGATAGGTCCGGTTCGTTTCTCCTTCCTCTTTTTCTCCTTGTTTTTTCAACCAGTGGCCGCTTCGCAGAGCAGACGGCGCGGAACCAGTTGAGCGCCTGAACCCCGTCGAAAAACGAACGCGGGCGATGAGCGCTCAATGCAAGGAGGCAATGAAGTGCTAACAATCGAAAACCGAATAGACGGTTCGCGAAATACCTGGAGCAGCCACGAGGGAGGGTGGTGCGAGTCCCACACACCTACCTTCCAGGCTTAGAGCCGCGCCCTCGCGGCCTTTGCGATTCTGGGGATCTCGGGCGGCATCGCGCTAGGAGCCGGCCTCGGATCGCCGACCGCCCAAACACAGATACCCAGCCTGGGAACGGCCATATCGGTCGGCGCAAATGGTTCTCTCTACATCATTGGGACATCTCCGTGCGACGGCAATGGATGTGCTCCGTATCGCCTGAACGGGAACTCGTTTCAGCCCGTTGACGGACGCGGCGTTCGGGTGGCAGTGGACCCCAACGGTGTCCTCTGGCAGATCAACAAGAACACTGGCATCTATCGCTACCAGTTACCCAACAGCAACGCGTCCCATCAGCGTACGTAATCGGAACGGCCCCCTGCGATGGAAACGGCTGCGCCCCGTACCGCTGGAACGGGAACTCGTTTCAGCCGGTCGACGGACGCGGGGTTCGGGTGGCAGTGGACCCCAACGGGGTCCTTTGGCAGGTGAACAGGAACAACGGCATCTACCGCTACCAGTCACCCAACAGCAACGCGTCCGATCAGGTTCCGGGTGCCGCTACCGCTATATCGATCAGCCCGGAAGGCTCCGTTTATGTTGTAGGGACCCAACCCTGCGACGGTAACGGGTGCGGGGTCTACAAGTCTAACGGTGCCAGTTTCGATATCGTTCCTGGGTTGACCGGTGTCGAAATCGCGGCGGACCGCAACGGAGTGGTGTGGGTTCTTACCAAGAGTGGAAGCATCATCCGGTTCAGCCCCGGCGTCACGTTGGGAAGCCCGCTCAACGTCAGCGCCAGCAACTATCACTATTTGAGCAATCAGTTCCAGGGCGACAACATGGTGATGACCGTAAAGGTAAGCGGTACGAACGACTTCAACTTGGTTTTGGAAGCCAAACGTCCCAACGATCCTTCGCAGCGATGGACGGTCACCGCGAACGAATTCGCTCCGGGCACCCTGCGGCTCTACAACGATCTCATGGGCCGTGGATGGTCGCTCGACAGCTCTGCAACGCAGCCGGTGATCGGGCCGGCGGGACCATTCACAGGGCAGTTCTGGACGATCACGGAAATACCCGAAGCGCCAGGATTCTTCCGGATGACAAACCAGTTTCAGGGTCCGGGCAAATCGGTGGACTCCACCCCGGATGCTCCGAACATCGCTGATACGGGCCTGTTCAGTGGCCAGGCATGGAAGTTCACACCCGCGGCGGCCATCCCGCGCCCGGCCTTGAACGGCGACTTCTTCCGTCTCCGCAATACGGCCAACCAGACCGTGCTGAACATGCAGGGAGCGCAGTCCGGCCAGGCACCGAAGGCAACGGTACTCGATGCGTCCGCGCAATCGGGCAACTGGGCGATCACGCCGGTTTCGGGGAACGCCGAACCCTTCTACCGGATTAAGAACCGTGTAACGGGCGCGGTGCTGGCGCTTGCGAACAGCCAGCTCACCACGCTGGCGGTGGAAGGCAACACCGCGGCCGAGATGTGGTATTTCGAGCCGGCCTTGGCGGGGTTCCGCATTTCGAACCGCACCAACGGCAGCACCCTTCGCGTGAGCGACCCTCTCACCGGCGCGTTGGCGGCCGACACCATTCAGCCGGCACAGCCGTTCAGCACGTGGCTGATTGAACCCGTCACCGCGACTGTGACGCAAACCCTCTCGGCGACTCCGGCAAGCTTGACGTTCAACTTCCAATTGGGCGCGGCGGCTCCGGCAAGCCAGACCGTAATGGTCGGTGTCAGTGCGGGTTCGGCGAACTTCACCGTGGACGCGGCGGGACTGAACTTGCTGATCGTGTCGCCCACGAGCGGCGTCACGGGAAACAACGTGGTGGTGTCGCTGAACACGGCCAATATCACTACGGCGCAGACTCTCACCGGTAACATCACGATCGCCGCGGCAGGGCTCACCGGCCTCGTTGTGCCCGTCACAGTGAACGTGACGGCGGCGGGCGGGTTGACGGCGGCCCCTTCGGCGATTAC
>JBGSME010000990.1:0-4154 GCA_041740335.1 Bryobacteraceae bacterium
GATCGCGTCCTCAGAGACCAGCAATCCCTCATGATTTCCGATGCCAGTCAGGACGCCGGATTGCGCGGCAGCAACACCATCGTTCAGCAACGCATCAAAAGCCTGCTCGCCGTCCCGCTGCAGACCAAGGACAAATGCATCGGCCTCATCTATCTCGATTCGCCGGATATCATCCGCCCCTTCACCCCCCAGGACCTCACCCTGCTCACCGTCATGGCCAACATCGCCGCCATTCGAATCGAGAACGTTCGCCTCGCCGAAGTCGAGCAGGCCGAGAAACTACTCCAGATGGAACTCGACCAGGCCGAGGAAATTCAACGCAACCTCCTCCCCAAACAAGCGCCCAAGATCGACGGCCTCGATCTCTCCGGCTTGAGCGTCGCCTGCCGCTCGGTCGGCGGCGACTACTTCGACTACATGAAGCTCTCCGATGGCCGCATCGCCATCATGTGCGGCGATGTCGCCGGCAAAGGCATGTCCGCCGCTCTCCTCATGTCCAGTCTCCAGGCTCGCGTCCAGGTGCTGTGCGAGGAAAGCCGCGACATGGCCGAACTCATGACTCGCATCAACCGCAGCGTCGCGCCAAACTGCCCCGGCAATCGATTCATTACCTTCTTCATGTGCCTCTACGATGCGGCCACCGGCGAGGTCAGTTACAGCAACGCGGGCCATAACCCGCCCTACATCCTTCGCCACGGCGGTGCCGTCGAAATGCTCGAGGTCGGCGGACCCGTACTGGGCGTCCTCAAGCACTTCAGCTACCAAGCGGCCCGCACCGAGCTCCACCCCGGCGACATGCTCGTCATGTTCAGCGATGGCGTCACCGAAGCCCGATCCTCCGGCGACGAAGAGTACGGCGAAGAACGTCTCCTCGGGGAACTCGGCGCTCTCCGCGGCGCAACAGCCTCCGACGTTGTCCGCGCAGTCTTTCAATCCGTCGAGCGCTTCATGGGCGATGAGCCCCCCGGCGACGATATCACCGTCGTCGTCGCCCGCCGCGTTTTCACCCAAGGCAAGGGTTGACGATACGGAGCCCCCGCATCCGCGAGAAGTCCCTGTCGGCGGACCACAACTCGCGCACGCCGCTCGCGCCGCAAATCGCGTGAATCCGCGCATCATGCACTTGTGCGCCCCGGAGCTTCCCGCGCAGGAATCCCGTTCGCAGTTCGTTCCAATACCCGGCCGGCTCACCCAACAACCGCAGCGTGGGCGATTCCATCCAGATCTCTACCTGCTCAACCGCCGACTCGGGCGGGCTCGGTGGCTTGAAAATCCGTGGATTCGTCGTAACGGACAGGAACTCGTGCACGCACGGCCAAGGGATTCCCCACGGCGCTGTCCCTTCAGCCAATCGCTTCACCGCCAACGCCGCTGCTTTGTGATGAGGCGCATCCGGCCGGTGCGCATAAACCAGAACGTTGGTGTCGATCGCGATCACGGTTTTACTGACCCGCCTTCGTCCTCATACGCCAATGCCGTAAGTTCGCTCCACTGCAATCCGGCCTGAAGCCCTTGCCCCCCCCGGAAACTTCCGTCCCGAAGACGAAACGGCTTGGACCCGGTTTGGGTTCTCGCTTCCACAACCGCACGCAACCCCTCTTCCACAACCATCCGAAAGCTCAGTCCCTCTTTGGCCGCAAGGGCCTTGGCCTGCTGGAACAGCGGATCGGAGATTTCAATAGTTGTCTTCATACACCCATATTGCCATATTCAGAATATGGGTCGTATGGGTCGTGTAGCCACAGCCGAGCGCCGCCCCCTACAACGACTGCGGCCACTCCCGCCCACCCGGCTCGTTCGGCCTCGTCTTCCCTGGCGGAAGAAAATCATACGTCTCATGCATCCACTGGCTCAGCCGCTGCTTCATGTCCTCGAATACTTCCGCATGCGCCTGGCTCGTCGCCAGATTGTGAAACTCGTCCGGATCTTCCTTCAAATCGTACAACTCGAGAATCGGCCGCGTTGGCGACAACAACGCCCGGTGCTCCGGCCGCAAACGCCCGCGCCGGCTCTCCTCCAAATACGACTTCCACGATGGCGACCCCTCCAGATCCCATGCCGGACGATACGGAAAATGCGGCGCAGCATTGAAGATCAGCTTGTACCGGTCTGTCCGCGCCGCTCGCACCGGATCGAAATTGTCGTGCCAGTTCCGCTCCGCGAACACCGCCGTTCGTGGCTCGTGCTTCCCAAGAAAATCGCGGCCCTGCATCTTCGCCGGCTTCGCGATGCCCGCCGCGCCCAACCACGCCACCGGCAGATCCACATGCCCGATCAGTTCGTTGTTCACCGCCCCCGCCGCGATCTTGCCCGGCTGCCACGCCAGCAGCGGTACGTGCAGCCCCGGATCGTAGCACGTCCCCTTCGCGCGCGGAAACGGCAATCCGTTGTCGCCCGTAAACACCACCAGCGTATTCTTGTCCAACCCCTGCGCCCGCAGTAAGTCGAAGATCTGTCCGCATTCCCCATCCATGCGCGAGATCTCGTCATAGTAATGAGCCAGATCCTTGCGCACCACCGGATTATCCGGAAGATACTTAGGCACCCGCACCGTCTCCGGATCATGCTGCGGATTTACCGCCCCATCCGCGTAAGGCCGGTGTGGATCCACGAATCCTACATGCAAAAAGAACGGCCGGTTCTTCGGCCGCTTCTCGAAAAACTCCGCGAACGGCTTATTCGCCGCTCCATAATAATCCCAACGTTGATCGAACGACGCTCCCTGATGCACCTTCCGGTACGCGCCCACAAAGTATCCGCGATCCTTCAAAGGTTCGAGGAACGACGGCTCCCAATCCGGCATCGGCGTGTGCAGCCGCGATGTCGACGTCGTGTGCGGCGTACACCCCGTGAAGATCGACGAACGGTTCGGGCTGCACTGCGGCGAACTCACAAAGCAGCGGTCGCACCGTGTTCCCTCGCGCGCCATCCGGTCCAGATTCGGCGTGCGGATCGTCTTGTTCCCATAACAGCCGAGATCCGGCACGCTGTGATCGTCCGAGATCAGGAACACGATGTTCGGCGGCGCGCCGCCCGTCTGCGCCATCGCCGGCATCGCGGCCGCCGTCTTCAACATCGACCGCCGCGTCACTTGCTCACCCATATCGGTGACGACCACGCAATCTGATCGTCCACCTGCTGCACCCGGACATAGTAGTAGCTGTCCTTCGTCCCAACCGCTTTCGTGTCGCGATACCGGAAATTCACCTCCTGCGCCAGCGGATGCCTCGTGTGGATGAACTCGTTGTCCCGCACGATATCGATCTGCCGGATCGGCCGCGTTCCTTTCACATTCACTACCAATTGCACCGGACCCTTTGCCTTCACCGCTTCTCCTTGCAAATACTGCTTCCCGCCCGTCTCGGCCCTGTAGTCGAGCACGATGTTATCGGTGGCGCCGTAGGAATGCCGCAGCTTCATCGCATCGATTAGACCCTGCCTCGTAAACTCCGTCGCCACCGTGCATGCATAGGATATGTGCGTCGACAAATGATCCGATGCCGCCTGCACCCCAAGCTTGTAACCCTTCGCCCACGCGTTCCAGACATAACCCGCCGGCCGGAAACCTCCTGGCGCCGATGCCATCGTCGCTCCGTATGCTGCCTTCGGCGCGCCTTCGTATTCCGCCGAAACCCGATCCCCCTGGTAGATCTCAACCAGCGGCTCCACCTCTGGATCGTTGTCCCGCCAATCCGTCCCCATATTCGTCGCCGACGTGTGCGAGATCGCAATGCCGCCGTACTTCTTCAGATACGCGTAAAGCGCCGCCGCCCCCTGCTTGCCCTGCTGCTCCTCGCGCGTAATCTCCAGTGTCGGATTCCCCCGCTTCGCGAAAAGAATGTTCCGATGCCCGTTCGGATACACGATGCTCCGCTCGTACCCGTAGATCGGCATGAACGTACCCGGCAGCGTAAACACGTCCACCATCTGCTGCAGCAGCCATCGCGGATACGCATTGTCCGGACCCCCTGCGCCGTTGTGCTCGCTCACCATCAAATAGTCCAGCGAGGCCGCATCCGTCGCATACCGGTACGCGTCCAGCAGCGAACCGTCGTTGTTCCCATCCATCGAAAACTCGGTGTGCCGGTGCGTATCGCCCCGGTAAATCTTGTACGTTTTCCCATTGAGGGTCCACGCCTCGCCCCGGATCCGCG
>JBGSME010000991.1:0-4619 GCA_041740335.1 Bryobacteraceae bacterium
GGACATCCTCGTCGTGAACCGCGGCCCCCAGCGCGGCGAATCCATGGTCGCCGACCTTGCGTCCCGCACCGGCGCGCCCATTCGATTCCAAGCCTGGGACGGTGAACTGCGCATCGGTCCCGATACGGACCTGCTCGTAAAGGCGACCTCCATCGGCCTGTTCCCCGATTTCGACGCCACGCCCGCCGTGTCGCTCGAAGACGCCGCCCCCCATCTCCTCGTCTGCGACGTGGTTTTTAATCCGCCCGAAACCCGCCTGCTCGCCGCCGCCCGGAAACGCGGCATGCCCGTGCTCGACGGCCTCTCCATGCTGGTCCATCAGGGAACGATCGGATTCAAACTGTGGACCGGGCACACAGCGCCTGAGGCCGCCATGAAGAACGCTTTGCGGGCCGCGCTCGGGTTAGAATAGGGCCCTAAATCGTAGTATCGTGTATACACTCATGAATCGTCGCTCCTTCACAACGGCGTTGGCCGCCGCGTCCCAACTCCCCGCCCAATCCACGCTCGATCATGCGCTCCAACACTCCATGGAACGCCACGCGATCCCCTGCGTAACCGCCACCGTCGCCAGTTCCCGGGAAATCCTCTATCAGGGAGCCTTCGGAACCCGCGACGCCGCTTCAGGCCAAGCCGTCCAGATTGACTCCATCTTCCGCATCGCCTCGATGACCAAGGCCATCACCTCGGTGGCCGCCCTCCAACTCGTCGAAAAGAAGAAGTTCTCGCTCGACGAACCAGCCGAAAAATATCTCCCTGAGCTTAGCGGAAAGCAGGTACTCGCCGGCTTTGACCCCGCCTCCGGCCGAGCCCGTCTTCGCCCTCCCAATAGCCCCATTTCGCTGCGCCACCTGCTCACCCATACCTCCGGACTCTGCTACTCGCTGTGGCACCAGGACATGAAGAAGTGGGAGTCGAGCCCGGGAGTAACTTCCTCCACCCCGTCCCCGCTCATGTTCGATCCCGGGACCAGTTGGCAATACGGCCAAGGCATCGACGTGGCAGGCCGTCTCGTCGAATCCGCCAGCGGACTCACCCTCGAAGAATATTTTCAGCAGCATATCCTCCGGCCCCTCGGCATGCAGGACACAAGCTTTATCTTCCCTCCCGCGAAGTTCGATCGCCTCGTCACCGGTTATCGCCGCCAGTTGGATGGGACGCTGAAGTCCGACGATCGCAAACAGCCCACACCGCCCAGAGCCTTCAATGGCGGCGGCGGCCTCTTCTCCACCGCGCCGGACTACACTCGCTTCGCGCAGATGATCCTGAACAAAGGTGGCGATATCCTCTCACCGGAGAGTTACAAACTCCTGTCCACCAATCAAACCGGCGATATTCGCGCCGGTGTCCTCAACACAACCACACCCGCCGCCTCTGCCGACGTGGATTTTCATCCCGGCGAGAGTGACCGGTATACCCTGGGCTTCCTCATGAATCCCAAGTCCTACGCCCCTGGCCGCGCCGCCGGCAGCCTGGCCTGGGCCGGCATCGCCAACACGTTCTACTGGATCGATCCCGCCAGCGACCGCTGCGCCGTAGTCATGATGCAATTCCAGCCGTTCGTGGACCCCAACGCAATGGCGTTGCTCCGTGAGTTCGAACAGGCCGTGTATTCGTAACTCTCTAGTGCGTGCTCTGCACTCCGCCAAATTGCATGACGTTCTAATCGTTCCCCACATTCGGCGCCAACACCGCCCGGTAACTACCGCCCGCCGCTCCCGGTACGCTCACTGCGCGCTGGCCGCGCCGGAGGCGGCGGAGCCACATACTCCACCAATTCATCCACCGGCTTCTGCGCCGCCCATGCAATACCCCGCAGCAGCGTCCGCTGGATCTGGTAGTTCGAGAAATTGGCGTAAACGTGGCCCTGCATCCACACAAACGTGCGACCCGTCTTGCCGCCCGCCGCCGGATGCTCGTAGGTCCAGATCTGCGGCACCTTCTCGCCCTTGTGATCGCCGGCGCTGCGCGTCCCCGCGATCTCCGCCGTCGCCAGAACGTGGATCTTCGGATCGTCCGACCACGTGATATTGAAGAACGCTTCGTCAAACAGCGTCAGGTCCGTCATATCTTTCATAATCGGATGGGCCTTGTCGACCACCGTGTAAGGAACCGGAGCGTCGAGCGTAAAGTTGACTTCGCCATGTTTCTTCGCGCCCCCAATCAACTTCGAAAAGTAACCCGGATCGGGACCGCACAACGCGTCGTGCAAACTCACCAACCCGCCGCCGCGCTCCACATATGCCTCAAGCGCCGCCTTGGTCGCGCCCCCATCGAAAAGATATCCGGCATCGCCCTTGTAGATCACCACCACATCCGTCTTTGCCAGATCCTCAGCCGACGGCGGATGCAGCGCCCCGCTCACCATCGCCCCGCGCTCGGTAAGTAATTTGCTCCAATCGGCAAGAAACTGTGGATAGTCGTGCAGCCCCGGACTATGGGTTTTCAAGCCCGCCCAAAGATACACACGCATGCCGTTCAAGTTCTGTCCCGGAATGCGCGGAGCGGGCGCCTGCCCCCACGCGAGCCCCACCGCGAGAAGCGCCAAGCCCGCAATATTCCTTGTTGTGCGAACACCGTTGGTAGTCATCGTTGCAACGACAATGGTATCCGATCCCGCCTTGGCGCACCATCTGGTCCCGCGGGCGGTGCGTCGTCGAGGGTCGGGCGTCACGGAAAATCGACAAGTTCACGGCGGTCCCGGGGGCCTGCACTCGAGTAGCCAGTAATATTACCGGCCATAAGCGCAAAGGCCGCCAGGGCGCGACCCCGATTGTGACGGGAACTCGCGATCCTCCAGCGCCGAAGCGAGTCCGTCTTGCGCGTGTTCCTCAGAAGGTGGAGCTACGGAGGGCCCGCCAAGATCCTGCTCGGAGCTATCGTCGGTGAGTCTTTTGAGGTAACCATGTCCCTTTTGGCTTGCCGTTTCCGCGTTAGTAGGGCGAGATGGAAGATTCAGCGGCAGTGCCCAGTCCGGACAGCGAAGGTCATGATATGATTCTCCGCAACCTGATGAACTGGCTCAGTGGAAACAAACAGCCACCGCCTCAACCCGCCATCGCCGACGAGATTGGTGACTTACTCACCCGTTGGCGCGAGCCGGGCGCACGGGAATCTCTGTTTGCCCTATTGTATCCGGAGTTGCATCGGGCGGCGGAAGCTCGCATGAGGCGCGAGCGACCTGACCATACACTTCAACCGACGGCTCTCGTGAACGAGGTATTTCTCCAGTTGGTGCGCCAGGAAGGGATTCGCTGGCAGAGCCGCGCGCATTTCATGGCGATTGCTTCCGAGGCGATGCGCCGCATCCTCGTCGATCATGCCCGGGCTCGATCGGCGCAGCGCCGCCAGGGCGGGACGCGGATTCCACTGGAGCCAGAAGTGTTTTCGGCCGGCGAAGATTTCAGCCAACTTCTCGAGCTCGACGATCTCCTGAACCGGTTAGCGGCCCGCGACCCCCGTCTGGCGCGTGTTGTTGAACTCCGTTACTTCGGAGGACTTACTTTCCAGGAAGTGGCCGAGATACTCGGCACCAGCGAACGCACCGCGAAGCGCGACTGGCAGATGGCGCGCGCTTGGTTGTCAGTCGCCTTGAACCCGGAGGGACCCGATGACGCCCGCCCAGAGGGACCGGCTAAAACAGCTGATTGAAGCCGCGCTCGATCTGAACGGTACCGTGCGCACCGAGTTCCTCCAAGCCCAATGCGCTGGAGATCTCGAACTGCGCGCCGCGCTCGACGAACTGCTCGAAGGCCGCGGACCGCTGCCGCAGATCCTGCGTGAGGACCCGTGGCCCGCCGGGTTCGCGCCGGCGTTTCAACCCGAGCAGATCGTTGGCGGGCGATTTCGGATTGTCCGCTTCCGTGGCCGCGGCGGAATGGGCGAGGTATACGAGGCGTTTGACCAGCGGCTGCAAGTGCAGTTGGGCCTGAAGACGCTCCGGCTCGACCGTACACCGGATACAGAAGCGGTGGAGCGGTTTCGCCGTGAGATCCGGGTCGCGCGCCAAGTTGCCCATCCCAACCTGTGCCGAGTGTATGACCTCGTCGAGCAGGAAGACCGCGCCGCCGAAGGCGGCAAGCTTACTTGCCTCACGATGGAATGGATTGAGGGCGAAACGTTGCAATCGCTGATCGAGCGGGAGCGTCCGTTGACCTCCAACCGCGCTTTGCCGTTGATCCGGCAAGTGGCTGCGGCGCTCGATGCGCTGCACGATGCCGGAATCGTCCACCGTGATCTGAAGCCGGGCAACATCATGTTGGCCCCGCAGCCGGACGGGAGCACCCGTGCCGTTGTTACTGACTTTGGGCTCGCGAAGCCGGCAGTGGCCGGGCGGGAAGCCTTCGAGTCGCAAACGGACGCGCAAGCCGGCGCTCCCTACTTCATGGCGCCCGAGCAATTGCGCAACGAACGGCCCACGCCCGCATCCGATATCTATGCGTTTGGACTGCTCATCGACGAGATGGTCACCGGGTCACGGGCGTTCAGCGCCGGGTCTCTGGCCGCTCTCTACTATCAGCGATTGTGGGAAGAGCCGCTGGCGCCGCGCGCGCGGACGCCCGATTTGCCGGAGGCCTGGGACCATACGATCCGGTGCTGTCTTGCAGCGGAACCGGGTG
>JBGSME010000992.1:0-2987 GCA_041740335.1 Bryobacteraceae bacterium
CCCAAAATGCCGCCGGTGCCGCCGCCGCCATCGCCCCTACGTAGGCCGCCAACCGTCCCCCCCGCCATATCCAGACCGCCAACAACGCCGACACCCCGGCCTGTATCCATATCGCCGTTCGCATATCCATCATCCGGAACGATCCCACCGGCGTCACCGCCAGCGCCGACAATACAATCCACGCGATCGGATAGCTCCAAACCACGCACGCAACCCAGGTCCAAAATCGGTTCATAGCTTGTTAACGCCAGCGTACCAAGCATCCGCGTTAGAATGTAAGGGTTTTCCATGAAGGCACCCTCTCTTGTTTCCAATCAGTTTCTGATAGTGGCGGTCCTATCGGCCGCCGCAATCTCCTGCAAGACGTCCACCCCGGCCAATGTCGCCGCGGAGGTCAACGGACGCCCCGTCAGCTACGACGATTTGGATAAGCAATACAAGCTCCAGTTCCAATCGCCCAGCCCGGAGACCAGCGACGACCAGGTTTCCATCCAGAAGCTCGAAATCCTGCGCAGCATGATCGACAACGAGATCATGCTGCAGCGCGCCGAAAAACTCAGCCTCGTCGCGCTCGATAGCGACGTCGAAGCCCGCTTCAACGACATCAAAGCCCCCTACACACAGGAAGAGTTCCAGCGCCAGTTGAACACCCGCAAAATCACAGCCGACGAATTCAAGGCCCAACTCCGCCGCGACCTCAGCATTCAGAAACTCTTCAACAAAGAGATCACCTCCAAAATCTCCATCACCGACAAAGACGTCGCCGACTTCTATAACGCCAACAAGGCCAGCTTCAATCTCGCCGAGCCCCAGGTTCACCTCGCCCAAATCCTCGTCACCCCCACTCCTGATCCCAACGTCAGAAATCTCAAAAGCGATAAGGCCATCAACGATGAACAGGCTCGCCAGAAAGTTCAAATGATTGAGGCCCGCCTCAAGCAAGGTGAGGACTTCGCCATGCTCGCCCAGGCCTTCTCCGAAGACGCCAACACCGCCTCCAATGGCGGCGACCTCGGCTTCGTCCCCGAGTCTTCCCTCGAACAGGCGCACCCCGAACTCCGCAAAATGGTCATGGCGCTCCAGCCCGGACAAGCCTCTCCCATCGTTCGTACCCCGGAGGGCTATCGTATTTTGCGCGTCGTTTCCAAGGAACCCGCCGGCCAGCGCGAACTAACCGATCCTCGCGTCCAACAGACCATCCGCGAGACCCTCATCAATCGGAAAGATCAGCTTCTCAAAGCCGTCTACTACGAAGTGTCGCGGAATGAAGCCAAGGTCGCCAACCACTACGCCAACAGCGTCTTCACCAAATTCAGCGAAGGTAAATAACTTCTACTTCGCCGGCTTGGCTTGCTCGCCCTTGCGTACCTGTTCGAAATACTGCTGCACGTAGTGCTGGAAAACCTCCGGCACCTCGTCCCGATGAATCTCCCCGCCGGACTCCCGATGCGCCCCCTCGCTCTTCGAATAGTCCGTCCGCAACTGCTGCTGCTTGCTGCTCGTCACCTCAACCATCACCTCGCCGGTGATGTTCTGCGCCCGCTTCCCGAATAGCTCGCTCAGCTTGCCCATCGCCGCCACCTGTTCGGCATCCTGCAAAGCCTTGCTGCCGTCCTGCTTGCCCATCCCGCTCTTGGCCTCGTTCGGATTCCCCGCTTCCGCACCCTTATCGCTGTTCTTCCCCTGACCCGCCTGCGCCTGCTGTTCACCCTGCTGGCCCTGCGCGTCCGGATCGTCGCTTGGGCTTCCTTTCCCCTGCGGCTGCCCCTGACCTTTCTCGCCCTTCTGCCCACTCCCGGCGTCCTTGGATTCCCCGTCCTTTTGCCCGCTCTTCTGGTTCGACGCCGATTGCTTCGATTCCCCCGCTTGCGGCGGTATCTTCAACTTCGACATCAGGTTCGCCATCGCGTCCTTCATCTTGTTCATCAGGCTGTCGTTGTCCCCACCAGCCCCCTTCCGCGGTGCATCCTTCGTGGGTTCGCCTTTCGCGGCGTCATCCCCTCCCCCGTCCTTCGACGTTTCCGAATCCCCCGGCTTGCCGTCGCCCGCCTCGCGATCGCCTTCCTCCCCCGAGTCCATCTCATCGCCTTCATCCCCCGCCGCCTTCACCTCGGTCTGCTTGGTCCGCGCCGTGGCGCTGCCGTCTTCCCCCTGCGTCGTGTCTGGAATGTCCACCTGGCTCAGTGCCGATTCCGACGCCGGATCGAGATCCTCTTTTTGCGCCTCCGTACGATCCACCGGAATCGCCAACGGATCCTCACCCAGTCGCCGCGGCATTTTGTTCTTTGCGTTTCGCGCCGCCTGCTGCGCGGCCGGATGGAAGAAGTCCGTCATCGGGTCCACAATCGGCGCGGACAAATCGAGTGATCCGTGAATCCCGTACCGCAACACACCTAACCCCGCCACTACCGCCATCGCCGCCATCATCGGATACAACGATTTCGGAGCACGCCACGGCATCGCTTGCGCCGCATCCAGCGTCCCGGCCACGCGGTCGGCTTCCTGCTGCTGCAATTCCACCACCAACGCATCGGCCCGTGCCGCCGCCGAAGGCTCGTGAAAATGATACGCCGTCGACAACGAATCGTGCAGCGACAGCCGCCGGTCTACCGTCTGCGCCACCTGATACGGCGACGGCAGCATCCTCCACGTCTGAAATGCGCTGATCGACGCACCCGCAACGAACAGCACCACCAGCCAATACCAATCAAGGATCTGCGTGCCCAGCAGTAGCAGCAGCACCGCCCCGCACAACGTAGCGATCAGTCCCACCGTGATTTGTTCGCTGACAAGATTCACGAGTGCACGCCGCCGCGCCGCATGCACGAGTTGTATTACCGCACCGGAAGATGATCCCAAGGCACTTCTATTATCCATTAAGATGAACCAAGTGACCAAGCACGACATTCTGCTGGCCGGCCGCGAGTTTCTCTTCCCGGCCATTTTTCACTATTATGACGAACCCCTCGTCGTCGATCGCGCCAAGG
>JBGSME010000993.1:0-2860 GCA_041740335.1 Bryobacteraceae bacterium
CTGCGCCCGGAGCGCGCCTTGCCCCGAGAACAACGTGAGGAGCGCAGCGGCCACGAAGGCGCTACCCCAATTGTGCAAGGAACTCGCGATTCGCCGGCGTGGCGGTTGTGTCTTGCGCGGCTCCCGAACAGGGGACCGGAGCAACTGGCTGCCAAGCGTCATTCCCCTGAATCCTCCGGTGCATCGGACGCCGTTTCGTCATCGCTATCGGCGCCGGTCTCTTCCAGAAGCGAACTGAGCTGGTAGCGGGCGATCAGGCGCTGAATCGTGCGCCGGTCCACGCCGAGAACAGTGGCTGCGCGCCGGCGGTTCCAGCCGGCCTCGTCGAGCACCAGTTGCAGGTAGCGCCTTTGGAGCACTTCGATGGAGGGGCGGTCCGCAATCAGATCGCGAGACGGATCGGCGGGACGCCCTTCCATTGTGGAGGGAGCGATGTCGGGGGGCAGGCAACCGGCGGGGATAAGCCCATTGGAAGAGAGTCCAACGGCGCGCCGCATGGCATTTTCGAGTTCCCGAACGTTGCCTGGAAACGAATGAGCGCGCAGGGCGTGCAGAGCCTCGCGGGTCAAGTGCGGTGGAGTGCCGCCGGGTCCGCAGGCGGCGGCGAATTTCCTGAGGAAGTGGGAGACCAGCAATTCTACGTCGCCGGCTCTTTCCCGCAAGGGCGCCAACTCGATGCACAGGACGCTGAGCCGATAGAACAGGTCAGCGCGAAACCGGCCGGAGGAAACCAGTTCCCGCATCGGAGCGTTGCTGGCGGCGATGACGCGCGCCGTAGTGAGGCGTGTGTGCGTGGAGCCAACCCGGCGGACCTCGCCGCTCTGGAGAACGCGGAGGATGCTGGCCTGAAAAGCCGGGCTGGTGGAGGCGAGTTCGTCCAGAAAGATCGTGCCGCCGCGAGCGGCTTCGAACAAGCCCTCCCGCTCAGCGAGCGCGCCCGTGAAAGCCCCGCGTGTGTGGCCGAACAATTCCGACTCGAGCAGACTGTCAGACAGCCCGCTGCAGTTCAAAGGCAGAAAGGGCTTTCCCGCGCGGGAGCTGAAGTCGTGAATGGCCTTGGCCACCAGTTCCTTGCCGGTGCCGGACTCGCCGAGAATCAGCACCGGGACGTCGCTGCGAGCGGCTTGTGCGATCAACTTGTAGACCATCGCCATCGGCGCGCTACGTCCGACGAGTCCACTGCGGGACAAGTCGTGCTCATCGAGGTTCGCGATGTCTTCTTCGGCTTCCGATTCGGCCTCGCGCCGGGCGTCGAGATAGCGGCGCAGAAGTTCGACCATGGCCGCGACTTCAAATGGTTTTCCGATGAAATCGGTAGCTCCGCGAGCGATGGCCTCAACGGCCGCCTCCACCGAGCTTTGGGCGGTCATCAGAAGGATGGGGATGCCGGCATCCTGAGCCCGCAGACTCGACACCAAGTCCAGACCATTGCCGTCGGACATGTAGATGTCGCTCAAGATTGCGTCAAAGTGGCCGCGGGGAGCGGTCTCGAAGCGTTCGAGCGCTTCCCGCCCACTGGAGGCGCAAGTCACACGGAAGCCATTGACGGACAATCCTGTATCGAGCATCAGGCGGATGGCCTGCTGATCGTCCACGACGAGGATGTGCGAAGTCTTGGGCATCGAATGATCTACGAAACGCCGCCGGTTTCGGCGGACGGGAGGCGAATCGTGAAAACCGATCCTTCACCAACCGCACTCTTTGAGGATACCGTTCCACCGTGACGTTCGGCGATCTCCCGCACCAGCGCCAAGCCCAGTCCTGAGCCAGGAATGCCGGCATCCTCGACGCGGGGCACGCGGTAGAATTTTTCGAATATACGAACGAGGTCTGCCGCGGGAATCCCCCGGCCCTGATCTGAAACTTCGATTACGGCCTGGCCTTCATTGTAGCGAGTGGATATCGAAACAGTCGTTTCCGGCGGGCTGTATTTGATGGCGTTCGAGACCAGATTCTCCACGGCGCGGCCGAGCAAGGCGGCATCGCCGAGGATACCCGGGCCCTTTGGATCCAGACGCCGCTCAAGACGAATCTGCCGGCGTGCAGCGATCGGATCGAGCAGAACGAGCACGCGCTCAATGATCGTTTCAAGAGGAACCGCTTCGCGCCGAATGGCCGTGGCGCCGGACTCGAGGCGGGTGATGTCGAGGTACTCGGTGATCATCATCGTGAGCCGCTTGGCCTCGTCGTTGATGGCGAGGTTCAATTGGCGGCGGCGCCCGGGGTCGAGTTCGTATTGGGCCAAAAGTTCGCTCATGCCCTGAATGGCGGTGAGCGGCGTGCGCATCTCGTGCGAGACCAGCGCGATGACGTCGTTCTTGGTCTGCTGCAACTGGTGCAGCCGGGTGATCTCCGACAGCGAGGCGACGATGCCCAGATCCGCAGTTCCACCGGCGCCCGTCACCGCGGCGAGGCGGAATGTGTAGTGGCGCGTCCCACCGGGCGCATGTACGCTGAGTTCGCGATCGATTACGGCGCGATCCTTGAACAGATGCCGCAGCGTGTCTTCCGCCGGCGGCAAGGCGGCACCTCCGAACTCGGCGAGGCGGGAGAAGAGGTTGCATCCGGCCAAGGATGCCGGGGTGGACGAGAGAATCTCAGCGGCCCGGCGATTGGCATAGTGGATGGTGGCGTCGGCACCGGCGATGATCAGCCCGTCTTCGGCCGCCTGCAAAGCGGAATCGACAGACCGCGTGCGCGCCAGGATCCGGCCATTCAACAAGGTGAGAGTTCGAGTCTTCCCTTCAAGCCCGCGGGGCCATCGCCACCATCGAGGCGGAGCGGGTTCGGGGGCCGAAGCGGAAGTGGCCGCCAACTGTGCGGCGGTGCGCTCCACCTCGCGGATGCATTCGTCGAGTTG
>JBGSME010000994.1:0-3256 GCA_041740335.1 Bryobacteraceae bacterium
CGTCAATCGGCGCGCCGGCGTCCTGCGTCCGCCAACGGCCCACAGCATCGAAATTTTCGAGCGAGAATCCCACCGGATCCATCAGCCGGTGACACCCCGAACATGCCGGATTGTCGCGATGCTCCGCCAACCGTTCGCGCATCGTCAGCAGCTTCCCCACAACCGGCCCCTTCTCCTTGAGCGCGGGCACCACCGCCGGCGGCGGAGGCGGCGGCGTTCCCATCAGATTCTCGAGGATCCACTTGCCCCGGATCACCGGCGAGGTGCGATTCGCGTAGGACGTTACCGTGAGCACGCTTCCCTGCCCCAGCAATCCACCCCGCACGCTGCCTTCCGGAAACGTCACCCGCCGGAAGCGGCTTCCGTAAACGTTCGGGATCCCGTAGTGCTTCGCCAACCGCTCATTCACAAAGCTGTAGTTGGCGTTGATCAGATCCATCACGCTGCGATCCTCGCGCACGATGTTCTCAAAGAACATCTCCGTTTCGCGCTTGAACGCCCGGCGCAGATTGTCGTCGAAGTCCGCAAACAGCCGCATGTCGGGCGTAGCGGAATCGAGGTTCCGCAGGTGCAGCCATTGCCCGGCGAAATTCGTCACCAACGTATTCGCGCGACGGTCCGCCAACATGCGCCGGACCTGTTTTTCAAGAACCGCCGGCTGCTTGAGTTGGCCCGCGACGGCGGCGTCCAGCAACTCATCGTCCGGGATGCTGCTCCACAGAAAGAACGACAACCGCGACGCCAGTTCCAGATCGCTCACCGCATACGGCTGCCCCGGAGCCACCCCGGCCGGATCCTGCTCGACGCGGAAAATAAACTCAGGGCTCACCAGCACGGCTCGCAGAGCCATCTCAACGCCGTAATCGAAGCCGTCCGATTGGCGAGCCTCGCGATAAAGCTTCATCGGCATCGCCAAGTCGGCCGCGCTCACCGGACGCCGGTACGCCCGCCGCATCAGCGTGGAAAGAATCCGTTCGGCACAGCCATCCTGCTCACCGGTATTGGCCGGTGTGCAAATCAGGATGCGCCGCCGGCTGGGCGTGTCGCCCGCACCCTTCACCTCGTAAGGGCCGTTGATCGAAATCGAGTACACCGCCGGCGTAATGCGCGGGTGCCGGTCCATATTAAAGTGCGCCTCGTACGGCTGGCGCTCAGTTTCCAGCAGCAGAAACGGCCGCGTCGGAAACGCGACCGCGAACACATGCGGACCGGCCTTGGCCGCTACCCGAAAGTTCAAGTGCTGATCCACCTGGCTATGATCCTTGCCAACGGCCGGCTGCTTCACGGTGAACACTTTGAGGCGCTCCCCGTCCATCATCAATTCCACTTCATGCGATCCGCGGATGCCTTCCACGTGCTCGTTACGATCGCGCTGAAGCCGGACTTGAATCTCGTAGGTGGCATCGACGGGAAACGTATACGGAACGGTCATACCGCCGCGAGTGCCCAGCGGCAACTCGTCGAAATGCTTTTCCTGCGTGAGGTCTGGGGGAAGCTGAAATCGATCGCCGCCGGGAGATCGTCCCGGGATCCCAACCGCCATCCGTGCGATTTTTCGCGCCGCGGAAAGATAACGCTCCAGCAGCGTGGGCGATAAGTCGCCGACGGTGATGTTATCGAAACCGTGGCTCGCCTCATCGGCCGGCAGCAGCGACGAAACGTCGACATCGAGGTCGAGGAGATCCCGTACCGCATTGCGGTATTCGGTGCGATTCAGACGGCGGAACGTGTCGGTGCGCCCGGGATTCGGTTTGGCGGCCGCGGAACGGTCCAGCGACGTTTCCAAACTCTGGATCAACGCCGTGTAAGTTGCTTCGTCGGGACGCGGAATGCCGGCCGGCGGCATCGAACGCGCGCGCAACCGCCGCACCACTTTTTCCCACGCATCGGGACGTTTGCCCGGATCGTCCGCATCGAGCGCAGCGAGCGTCAAACCCGTCTTTGTCCCGGTGTTGTGACAGCCAAGGCAGTAACGTTTTACTGTCGCCTGCCTGGACAATTCCTCGGGGGGCGCGGCTTGCAGTGCCGCAGCCAGGGCCAAGCTCGCAAGTCCGCAGCGAATCGAGGTCAAACAAGGGCCCATGATCGGACTATAAGGTTTCCGTCGGATAAAGGCAACCGGGGGCTTTCCCTAGCTCAGTGTCTTTCACACCTTGGCCATCCGTTCAATCAGCCCCTGAATCGAAAACTCGCTGGCCTTCGTCTTACTCCCATCGATCTTGAAGTGCGTCTCGAGCGACATCGTTTCCTTGTAGCCCGCCTTCAGCAGGGCTCGCAATTGGCTCACATGGTCGAACTCGCCTTGGCCCACGCCGCACCACTCGGTCTTCCCGCCCGGCAGGCGCTTATAATCGCGCAGATGCACATGGACGATACGCGCCGGGTCCAGCAGCTTGTACCCGTCCGGAAATGACTGTTCGCCCGTCTCGGCCGCGTTGTTCGGATCCCACGTCAGGGCGATATTCGATTCCGGCACCATCTTCAACATACGCGCTGAATCCGCGCCGGACCACATGTAGCTCGCGCCCACGTTCTCGATCGCCAACCGGAAACCACGCGCCCGCTTTGCCGCCTCGCGCAGCAGTTCCGCTATGCGCGGCTCCGCGTTCGGCACCTTCTCCCCCTTGAACGTGAAGGCGAAAATGCGGATCTTATCGGTGCCGAGAATCTTCGCCCGCTCCTTGGCTGCTTCGAGCACCGCGAACTGCTCGTCGATCTTGCGATTGCCCTCGGCGCCTTCCGGCGGCAGCGGCACTTTGAAAAAGCCCGTATCGAGAATCGCCAGCCGCACCCGGTACTCATCCAGAATCGCGCGCGCCTTATGTACCATCTCGAGCGGCTGCACCGTGTTGTACTTGCCCGACAGATTCCGGATCTCGGCATACTCGAGACCGAACCTCCGGATGAACGCGCACGCCACCGCAAGATCGTCATCAATCTCATCGGTGGTGATGCCGAGGCGGAACCGCGAAAGCTTTTCGGCACGCAGCGAAGCGCTGGCGGCAAGGGCGAGTAGAACCTCACGGCGGGACACGGGGATGGTCATGGGGGCATTATATATGTTGAGTGCCTGTCAAGATTCTTCTTCTCGTTTTGTTGGCGGCCCGGGGCGTTGCCACCGCCGCGGACTTTGCCGGCGACATCTACCCGACCCTTGAAAAACGATGCTTCGCCTGCCACGGCGCCAAAGTGCAAATGGCGCGATTGCGGCTCGATGGGAAAGCCGCGTTTGAACGCGGTGGCCAGTCCGGCCCCG
>JBGSME010000995.1:0-5070 GCA_041740335.1 Bryobacteraceae bacterium
CTGGCCGCCATGATCAAGGAAGTCGAGGAGCGTCAGGCTGCCCTCGATATGCGGCTGCCCAATGCCAGCAAGCTCTACTTCTATGAAGCCAGCCTCATCATCATGAGGGCCATCATCCGCTTGGCTCACCGCTATGCGGAACTGGCTCGGGACATGGCCGACAAGGCGACGGACGCGACCCGCAAGGCCGAACTGATTGCGATTGCCGAAACCTGCGAGCGCGTCCCGGAGCACCCCGCCCGGAACCTACGAGAAGCCATCCAGTGCCACTTCTTCTGCCACATCTGTGCCGAACTCGAACAGGTTGGCTGCGGTTACTCCGAGGCCTATCTGGGCCAGAACCTCGAGCCTTACTACCAGGCCGACAAGGCGGCCGGGCTCATCACCGCCGAAGATGCGACCTTCATGCTCCAGAATCTCTTCATCAAGCTGAATGAAATCGGCTATTACTTTGGTGAGAAGGTTGCCTTGCAGAACTCGGCCGACCTGGGCCAAAGCATCTCGCTCGGCGGCTACACCGAGGATGGGGAGGATGCCACTGCCGAGATGGACTACCTGGTTTTGGATGCGGCCGGCTACCTCGGTTTGCCGCAGCCTCCGCTGACCTGTGTCTACACGGAGCGGATGAGCGGCAAGTTCCTGGAGAAGGTTCTGGACGTCATCGGCACCGGGGTGGGCATGCCTCAGTTCACCAACGGCAACGTGATGATGAAGCGTGCCCTGCATCTTTTCGGTGCCTCCAAGCACGGCATCAGCCTGGAAAAGGCCCGACGCACCTGCATCGGGGCCTGCGTCGGTTCTTACATTCCTTACGAGACGGGTCACCCGGTCGAAGGCCAGCCCAACCTCGGCAAGGTCATCGAGCTGGTGATGAACGATGGCTTCGACCCGCGCACCAAGAAGCAGGTCGGCCCGAAGACAGGCAATCCCGAAGACTTCAAGACCTTTGAGGAACTCTACGCGGCTTTCGAGAAGCAGTTGAAGTTCAATGAGGAGGTTCTCCGCCGCGGTGCCTGGATCGCCAGCATGTTGTGCGCGGACTTCCTCCCGGTTCCATGGCGATCGCTCCTGACTGGCGGCTGCATCGAAACCGGCACCGAGGTTTGGAACGGTGGCGCCAACTACTACACCGTTGCCCAGATCGTGGTCGGTGGTGTTGACGCCGCAAACAGTCTCATGGCCGTGAAGAAACTGGTCTACGACGACAAGAAGATCACCATGGCCGAACTGAAAAAGGCCTTGGCCGCCAACTGGGCGGGAGACTATGAAAAAGTCAGGAAGATGTGCTTTGAGGATGCGCCCAAACATGGCAACGACATCCCCGAAATGAACCGGATGACGCACCGGGTCTACGAAAGCATCCTGACAGCTTTCAACAGTGTTGACGGCGGCGGCAACTACCTCAGCAAGGACATCAAATCAACGCCTGATGCCTATACCAAGAGCATCCACAACCTGATGGGGATGGTGACGGGTGCCTTGCCCAACGGCAAACGAGCTGGCGTGGCACTCACCGATGGCAGCCTATCGGCCATGCCGGGTACGGATGTCAACGGCCCGACCGCGTTGGTCATGTCGGCGGCGAAAGCTCAGGATGCCGTCAAGTACTCCGCGACACACATGAACATGAAGCTCCCGCCTGATCAGCTCAAGACCCGCAAGGGCCGGGAGAATGTGTTGCGCCTGGTCAAGACCCTGTTTGATAACGATGGTTATCACATTCAGTTTAACGTCCTGGACACCAATATCCTCAGGGACGCACAGAAGCACCCGGAGAACTACCGTGACCTCGTGGTGCGGGTAGCCGGTTTCAGTGCGTTCTTCACCAAGCTGGCTAAGGGCGTGCAGGATGAGGTCATCGAACGCACGTTGCAGTCGTTCGGCGGGCAACAGTGATTCATTACAGCGGAACCGCCGTGACGCGCATCACGCACGCCACGGCGGAGCCGCCTTGTTCATAAACCTTGTACTGCGTAAAAATCATGAAGACCAACAAAAAACGTATCGCAATCATGGTGGGTGCGGGCTTCGTCCCAGGGATGAATGCCGTGATCAAGGGGGCGGCTCGGGCGGCAGACCAATTGGGTTGGGAAATTTTGGGTATCCGGGACGGGTTCGAAGGATTGCTGCAGCCGGAGCACTATCCCGAAGGCGGACTGCTTCCCCTGACACCGCAGCTAATTGAGAATCTGGACACATCTGCTGGTTGTGTGCTGGGACAATCAGGCCGCGTGGATCCTTTTCATGTGCGCCGGGTGAATGCCGACGAGATGGTGGAGGAAGTGGATCAGTCCGATGAGTTGCTCGCGCGGCTCAAGGCGGAAAGGATCGACGCCGTGATCTCCGTCGTGGGCGGCCAGGGGCTGACCATTCTCTATAAGCTTCATGGCAAGGGCCTCAATTCGGTGTGCATTCCCCGGGCAATCGAGAACGATGTCGCCGCGACCCTGGTTTCATTTGGGTTCAATAGCGCTCTGAGTTTCACCATCGAGATGTTGGACAAGGCACGGCAGGCGGCGCAGGCCGCTCGCAAGGTAGCGGTCGTGGAAGTTCTCGGATCGCAAGCCGGTTGGATCGCCTTGCAGGCAGGGATCGCTGCGGGCGCCGATGCCGTGCTGATTCCCGAGATTCCCAGCGATCTGCAAACAGTAGCCACCCGGTTGAAGCAGAAGATGACGAACCGTCGTTCTTACGGGCTGGTGGTGGTGGCCGAAGGGGCAAAGCTATTGGCCAATCCCGCCGGCGGGACAGATCGACCGCCGTCCGACTCCCTCAAGTTATCCCTGTCGCCGCTGGCCACGGGCGATAACAGCGCCCATGTCATTCAACGATCAGGCCATGCCGCCGAGACCGTGGCGAACCGGCTGCAACTGCTGATCGCCGAGGAGACCTTCCCGCTCGTTGTGGGTCCGTGGGCCAGGGGCGGCACACCGACCGCCGTTGACCGCCAACTTGGGCTCGCTTACGGCGCCGGGGCCGTATCGGCTCTGAACACCGGCGAAAACGGCGTGATGGTGTCGTTTATGCCTCCCCACATCCGATTCGTGCCATTGGAAGAAGCGATCAACAAAGTCAGAACCGTGCCTGCGGACAACGAGTTTCTCAAGACAGCTCAATTACTCGGGATCTGTCTGGGAAATTAACGAGAAATATTCATGACCACTCAATCTACAACTCCTTCCGCTGTGACAGGCACTGTTCTGAACATTCAGCGTTACTGCAGCCATGACGGCCCGGGAATTCGCACCAACGTTTTCCTGAAGGGTTGCTCGTTGCGATGCAAATGGTGCGGCAATCCGGAGAGCATCCGCGCCAAGCCGGAACTTTCCTACGATCCGGGAAAGTGCAAGGGACGAGAGTGCGGCCTGTGCGTAAAAAGCCCATTCCCGAAAGCGGCCTTCTACTTCACCGATGGAGAAGAGGGGCCGGTCAAAGTCAACTGGGATCTGACAAGCGGCGTCGACGAGGCATTGTGTTCGCTCTGTCCGACCGGTGCGCTCGAAATGTACGGCAAAAAGATGACAGCGGATGAAGTGCTCGACGAGGTGGAGAAGGATGCTTCCATCTACCGTTCCTCCGGCGGCGGCATCACGCTCAGCGGCGGCGAATGCTTGCTGCAGGCGGATTTCAGCGCAGCCCTGCTGGAAGGTGCGCACAAGCGGGGCATGAACACGGCAATCGAAACGGCGTGCAACGTCCCCTGGGCCAACATAGAGAAGGTCCTCCCGCATGTGGACACGATGCTGCATGACCACAAACTCACGATTCCTGAGCGGCACAAGAAGTGGACCGGCGCGAGCAATGAGCGAATCCTGGCGAACTTCAAGAAAGCCTACGAGACGTTCCCCGATATTGACTTCATCGCCCGCACACCGCTGATTCCTGGCGTGAATGCCGATGAGGAACACATTCGCGCGGTACTGGCTTTCATCCGCCCGCACAAGAACGTGATCGACTACGAGTTGCTGCCGTATCACCGCTTTGGCCTGGGCAAATATGAGTACCTCGGCAAGGTGTACGAGCTGGACGATTACAAGACGCCTTCCGATGAAGTCGTCAAGCACCTCCAATCCATCATCGACGAAGCATTTGGCCGTACGGCCCAGAAGGCGTGAAGTGAAACTCACAGACAGAAAGTTAAGCAGGAGATATCTATGAAAGTCATCATCGTGGGCGGAGTGGCGGGCGGGGCGTCGTGTGCGGCAAGGCTGCGCCGGTTGGACGAAAAAGCTGAGATCATCATGGTCGAGCGCGGCCCGTATGTGTCCTACGCGAACTGCGGATTGCCTTACCACATTAGCGGGGTGATCGAGAGGGAATCGAGCCTCCTGGTGGGGACCGAGCAGATGTTCAAAGCCATGTTCGCGATCGATGCGCGCACCAACTGCGAGGCGATCGCGATCGACCGTAAGAAGAAGACCGTGGACCTGCGCAACGTGAAGACCGGCGCGGTGACCACCGAGACCTACGACAAGCTCGTGCTCTCGCCCGGTGCCGCTTCGGTTCGTCCGCCGTTGCCGGGCATCGACCTGCCGGGGATTTTTCATGTACGCACGGTGCCGGACGCGAGGCAGATTCGGGAGTGGATTGAGGGGGGCACGACGTTCCTCTCCGGCATGTTCGCCTATTCCGGTATTCAGATGACCAAACCCGTACGCCGCGCCGTGGTGGCGGGTGGTGGCTTCATCGGTCTGGAGACGGCGGAGAACCTGGTTCACGCCGGCTTCGAGGTGACGCTCATCCAGAAGCCCGATCACGTCCTTTCCCCGCTTGATCCGGAAATCGCCGGGCTGGTGCAAGCCCACATCAAGCGGAATGGTGTGAAGGTCGTCGCCAATGATGGCGTGGCCGGCTTCAAGCAGTTGGAGGGCGGTGCGATCGAGGTCCAGACGAGCAGTGGAAAGGCCTTCCCGGCCGATATCGTGATCCTCGCGATCGGCGTAAAGCCGGACACGACCCTGGCCAAGGCGGCAGGGATCGAGATCGGCGAGCGCGGGGGTATCCGCGTGGACGACCAGATGCGCACCAGCGATCCGGATATCCTCGCGGTCGGCGATGCCATCGAAGTGA
>JBGSME010000996.1:0-4367 GCA_041740335.1 Bryobacteraceae bacterium
ACCGCAAGAGCCGAAGCGCCAGCGGTGACCACGAACGTCCGTCTGCGAATGCCGCTCATAGGAAGATCACTATCGTCTGGACGCAACCGCCACCGGTTCGGTTGCCTCTTCCGGCTCCGGCTTGCGAATGCGGCCGTCAAGATACCCGAAGACCATCTCATCCCGGGCCTTTGCGTATTGCGGCGTATCGGGCTGTAGACCAAGGTGAGCCAAATCGCGTTCGGTGATCTCGGCGGCCCCTTGCAGGTACTTCTGGAGATAGTTCTTGAGCCGATCCTGCACCAGACGCTGGCCCGTACGCATCGACAACAAGAGGATATCCTCCCCGGGGACCTCACGCAGAGCTTTGTAGACGAGCGAGGCGCGATTGAGCTTGGCGGATTTTAACGTGGACTCGAGCTTCTTCACGCGCGCGGCCAGTTTATTCCACGACTCGATATCTTTCTTCGAAATACCGAGATGTTTCACGAGGTAATTTTTCTCGGAAACGGTCCATTTTTCGGTGAGAACGTGAAAAAACAGGCCAAACGTCTCGGCGCGGAAGGGGATCCCGAACGGAACCATCTGGCGAACACGCGACAATTTTGAAAAGCCGGCTTCGTTGAGTTTGGCGCCGGTCATAGCCGGGGAAAATACCGTGAGCAGTTTCTCGCGATCCAGTTCGGCCAGCACCATTTCCGGATTCGGCTCATCGGCCAGCTTGCGGAGTTCCTCGAGCAGGCGCTTGGCGGGGATCTTCTTCTCGAGCCCCACCTGGCGCGCGCTCTCGTACTGCGAGCGGGTCCGCGGATCGATTTCCATATTCATACGAACGCGCAGGCGGAACATCCGCAGCATTCGTGACGGATCGTCGTAGATGGTTTGGCTTGTGTTGGCGCGCAGTTCCCGCCGTTCGAGGTCGCCAAGCCCATTGGTGGGGTCGAGCAGCAGCCCGCGGGACGCGCGGTTGAGCGACAGCGCCACGGAGTTTACGGTAAAGTCCCGTCCGCACAGGTCATCGTGAATCGTGGCCGGACGGACTACGGGTTTGCTGCCCGGTTTGCCAAAGCGGGCATCGTGGGCCATTGAGACTTCCGCCCGGACGCCGTTCGAGAAGCGTAGCTCCGAAGCGCGGCGGAACTCGTCGGTCCAGACCTCTTCGGCGCCGGCTTTGCGTGTCAGCCAGTGAACAACGCGCTGGGCATTTCCCTCGACCACAAAATCGAGATCCCGAATGGGGAATCCGCCCAGCATGTCGCGCATCGCACCGCCTGCCAGGAAAGCGCGAACGCCAACCTGTTCGGCGGCGGCTTCCACTTGTGCCACCACTTGATTTTGTTCAGGGCTGAGGTGGCTCTCGAGCATGAACATGTAGTCGCTCATTGCGTTATTTGCTCCGTGCCATTCCTGGTCCGCGCCCTTCAGGCCCGGGGGTGATGGTCATCAATTGTCTTCCGAAGTCTGGTTCGCAAAACATGGGTATAAATCTGAGTGGTTGCGATGTCGGCGTGGCCGAGCATCGATTGGACGCTGCGCAGATCGGCGCCGCCTTCGAGCAAATGGGTGGCGAAGGTGTGGCGGATGAGGTGCGGCGTGAGCGCCTGGGCAATTCCGGCCTTGCGGCCGTAGAGACGCAGCAGTTTCCAAAAGCCCTGCCGGGAAAAGGGTCCGCCGCGGGAGGTGACGAAGAGGTAACGGCTCTGGCGGTTCTTCAGGATCGCGCCCCGGCCACGTTCCAGATAGCTGCGCAAGGCCTCAACGGCGGCACGCCCAACTGGGATAAGGCGCTGCTTGTTGCCCTTGCCCGTTACGCGCACGATCCCCATATCGAGATCGGCATCGCGCACTTCCACGAGACACAGTTCGCTCACGCGCGGGCCGGATGCGTAGAGCAGTTGAAGCATGGCTCGGTCACGCAACCCGGCGGGAGTATCCGGCGGCGGCGCGGCAAGCAGGCGCTCCACATCCTCCGCAGCGAGGCGCTTGGGCAGGCTGAGCCCCTGGCGCGGCAGAGGCAGAGATCCCACCGGATCGGTGTCGATTTTGCCTTCGCGCAGCAGAAACGCATAAAAGTTGCGCAGAGTGGTGAGATGGCGGGCGATGGATCGGCTGGCTAGGCCGGAACCGTAGAGACTGTCGATATATGCGCCGATACCGGCCGGCGTGTCCAGAGCGGCGGGGCCGCCAGAATCCAGATTGGGATTCTTTAAGAACGTCGCGTACCCGCAGAGATCCCGCCGATATGCCGCAATGGAATTCGGGGCCAACCCCTTCTCCAGGCGGCAGAAGCCGAGAAAAGCTTCGAGGTGAGGCTCAATCGCGGGCAGCGGCATTGAGCCAATGATACAATACTCAGGAAATTGTTTTAAACAAATTCCTGAGGGCGAGGTACCCGGGTGACGGCGTCGACCAGCAAGACAGTGGTAATTTACCGCTTCGACCGTGAGCCAGTAGAAGGGTTTGTGAATCCCCAGGACTGGTTGCGGCCAGGCTGCCTGGAGGTGATCACACCCTCCGGGACCGTATCGGTGTTCCCCTACGAAGACGTAAAACTCGTTTGTTTTGTTAGAGATTTCGAGTCGGCGGATTGGAAGGCCGAACGTAGGCGCTTCGCCTCGCGGCCGAAGACAGAAGGGTTGTGGGTACAGGCGTCGTTCACTGACGACGATTTGATTGAGGGGATTTTGCCGAACGACTTAAGCCAGACCGAGGCCCAAGGATTTTTGTTCGCACCGCCGGATGCGTCGTCCAACAGCCAACGTCTGTTCATCCCCAGGTCGGCATTAAAGGAGCTCAAGGTCTTGGGGGTGATTGGGATCGCGAAAGCGAAGAAGCCACCGGCGACACTGAGCCAGGATCAGTTCCGTCTGTTTGACTAGAGACCGCAGGCCGTTATCGGGCGGGGGGCGCGAGCCTGTGTTCGGCCAAATCACGCCACCCGAAACCCGGGGTGTATTGCACCAGCGTTAGCTGATCTACCCGGAAGCGGCGAGGCCCGGAGTACCCGTTCCACGCCGTGGAAGCAAGTCGAGCCCGATCGCTGGCCTCCTCCAGCGTGAGGTTTTGCGCCAGGGTGATATGCGGATGGAAGTCGAAACGTTCGCTGAAGCAGAGGGCGCCGGCATTCAGATGGCGATGAATGCGGACGAGTTCGGTGGCACCATCGTCGATGGCAAGGTAGATCACGTTGGTATCGGGAAAGAGTTCGACTCCCCCGATGGCGACTTCGAATGCGGCGATTGCCGGAAGTTTGGCTCCGAGCTGACCGCTGGCATCTTCGACGGACGCCCCAGCCGCGAGCGAACGAGGCGGAAGAACCGTGACGTGCGCGCGCGGGGACTGGGCAAGCGGCTCCAGGGCACGCCTCAGGTCGTCGAGGAATCGCTTCAGCGGACCGGGCAGATAAGCGACTAACGCGAAACTATCGGCGCTGTTCCAGCCCTGGGAACAGGTCACCTCTCGCGGTTCTAAAAGCATAGACACTTCTGGGTTACGCTCTCACCATGATAGTGGATCGTTGAGGCCGGTGAAAAGCAACCCGAACGGATTAGGCGCCACTGGCGGAAGCCGGCGCCTCGGGCCGGGCTTCGATACCACGGGGTAGCCCCGCGGCGGGAGGAGTCCCCTCGAAGCCGGTCTTGACCTCGGGAAGGACCCATCGGGCGTCCTCGAACCCGACGTATTTGAAAATACGCAGAGTGGCGGACTCGTCCTCGAGCAGATCCCCGACATCCAGGGCGCAATCGGTTTCGCGGAGAGCGGACCAGGCGCCATACGCGTGTGGAGCTTCCACTTCCCCGCCCGGTTCATAGTCTTTGGGCTTCACCGCGGCAACTCCGGCGGTGTGAGCACCCCAGCGAAAGCTCTGGCGAGGGGTATCTTTGAGTCGGTGAATCCGGTAAAGAGGCATAGGTGTGACGAAAAAAACATAACACGGAAGAAATGTCTTCCGCAAGAGCTGGCCCCGGAATTGGGTGGGGCCCAACGTGAGCCTCTGGGAACGCGAAAGATGAAAAGCCTATCGAATGTTAAGTTTCGCGACACTTTCGTCAAGAACACATGGAGCGGATACCCGCATCCGAGGGGGGCAGGATATAGGAATAATCCGAACCCGGGTGGGCTCGCAGAATGGTCCAAGGCCCACCGTTATTGCTTGACAAAAGTCACACCGGTCCGTAATATCAATAGTGTAGGTGAAGCTCGTCGCAACAGGTTTATCCAGGGAGGAACTTCGATGGGTAAAATGAACGAGCGTACATGTTTCGAGGAGGACGATCGATGAGAAGTTTTATTTTAGGTCTAGGGGTGCTCAGCCTGGGAGCTTCGATGGGCTGGGCGACGCTTGTTATTGATGATTTCACAAGCTTGGACCTAGGCCAGAACGGCAC
>JBGSME010000997.1:0-2659 GCA_041740335.1 Bryobacteraceae bacterium
AATCGCTGACCGCGAAAGCCTGCTGCGAGCCGCCTTGTCCCCTCTCCGAGAACGATACCGCTACATCCTCATTGATTGCCCCCCGGCCCTCGATCTCCTGACACTGAACGCGCTCATGGCGGCGGACTCCGTTCTAATCCCCATCCAGTGCGAATTCTTCGCTCTCGAGGGAATCTCCCAGCTTATGGACACCATCGAGCGCGTCAACGACTCATTCAGCCACACCCTCCACCTGGAAGGCATTCTCCTAACGATGTTCGACGACCGAACCAACCTGGGCAAGCAGGTCGCCGACGATCTGAAGGAATTCTTCGACAAAGATATCTTCAAAACTGTCATCCCCCGCAGTATCCGACTTGCCGAAGCCCCAAGCCACGGTAAACCGATCCTGCTCTACGATCTGCGCTCCAAGGGCGCCGAGAGCTACATCAAGCTCGCCAAGGAGATCCTCGAAAATGAACAAGCCCGACGCATCACGCAAAGCGCTGGGTAGAGGCCTGTCGTCGCTTCTACCCTCCCGCCCCGTCGCGCCACCGGTCGCCCCCGAGCCCATACAGGCTCCTGCCGCACCTTCCCCCGGAGTGCCGTCCGCCGCACAAACCCTGCCCATCTCTGCGATCGATCCCAATCCGGTCCAGCCCCGCACAATATTCCAGGAACAACGTCTTCGCGAACTTGCCGACTCAATCCGCGTAAACGGCCTTATACAACCACTCATCGTTCGCCGACGGGGCGACCGTTTCGAACTTATCGCAGGTGAGCGACGCTGGAGAGCCGCCCGCCTTGCCGGGCTAGAAGATGTTCCCGTCGTCGTTCAAGACCTCGCCGACGAAAAACTTCTTGAGATCGCTCTCATCGAGAATATCCAACGGGAAGACCTCAACCCCATCGAAGTCGCAGTCGCCTATGAGCGCCTAGCTCGCGAACACGACCTCAGCCACGAGGAAATCGGCCGGCGAACGGGAAAGGACCGTGCTACGATCACGAACATGATCCGGCTTCTAAAGCTCCCCGGAGAAGTCCAACTTCTCCTCGCCGAGCATCGCCTCTCCATGGGACATGCACGGGCCATTCTCGGCTTGGCGGACCCCGATCTCCAACGCAGCGTTGCCGATACAACCGCCGCGCAAGGGCTCTCCGTCAGGCAAGTGGAACGAAACGTTCAGAAACTAAATGAACGCCGCGATCCCGACGCCGACGAGCAACCCGAACAACCAAAGGTAGATCCCAACGTCAAAGCCGCCACTCAAGAGCTCGAACGAATTCTAGGCACCCGCGTCCGCATCATAGAGAAATCCACCAATAAGGGGCGTATCGAAATCGACTACTTTTCGCCGGATGACCTCCAGCGCATTTACGAACTCATCGCCGGCCCCGAAGCAAACTAGACAAGGGCTGGCTGCTCTTGGTATCCGCTGTCAGCCGTTCGACAATAAACTTCTCGTAATGCTGGGCATGGCGCCTAAGGACGTCGCACAATCTGCCCCGGACGCGCTCCACTGTGCCGGCCACCATCCAAAACCACATCGCCATTCACCACCACGTACTCCACGCCGCTCGCATACTGGTGCGGCTTTTCGAACGTCGCATTGTCGATGATCTGTGCAGCGTCGAAAACCGTCAGATCCGCCGCCATCCCCGGACGAACAATTCCCCGGTTCCAAATCCGGATCTTACCCGCGTTGGCCGATGTCATCTTACGAATTGCCTCTTCGAGCGTGATCACTTTCTCATCTCGCACATAACGCCCCAATACGCGCGGAAACGTCCCATAGTAGCGGGGATGTGGATTGCCGCGCGCGAGCGGACCCTCAGTAGATACCGCCGTTCCATCCGAACCGATCGAAACGAACGGCTGTTTCATCGCAAACCGCATGTCTTCCTCGTTGTGGTGAAAATACACAGTCGGCACCGATCCCCGGTTCTCGGCCAACACATGGAACAACGCCTCCACCGGCTCCATCTTCAGATCCGCGATAACCTCACTCATCCGCTTTCCTTCGTACTTTTTGAACTCCGGATTCGACAACGAAACCAGAAGCATCCCTTCCCACGACCCGGTCGCGGTGAAATGGTTATACCAGTTCGAGCCAGGAATGCCGTCTAAAATCTCCCGCTCCAGCCGAGGCCGCAACGAAGCATCCTTCAGCCGCGCAAGCATCGCGTCACGGCCTCCCTCATGCGCCCACGGAGGCAGAATCGTCGCCAGGTTGTTCTGCCCAGCGCGATACGGATAGACGTGCGCTTCCACCTCCTGGCCATTCCGCCGCGCCGCAGCGATTGACTCAATCAGCTCCGGCATTTGCCCCCAAAGCCTGTGCTCTGCAATCTTCAGGTGAATGATATCCACCGGAACCTTCGCCTTCCGCCCGATCTCCAGCGCCTCGGCCACCGATTCGAAAACGCCGAAACCCTCTGTTCGCATGTGGGTCGAATAAATCCCGCCGGACTCGCCGGCTACTTCGCACATCGCCACCAGCGTCGCCGTGTCGATCCACGCACCCGGCGGCCCGCTCAACGAACTCGCCACCCCCAGCGCGCCATCCGCCATCGCCTCCCGGACAACCGAACGCATCCTGGCCAACTCAGCCTCAGTGGGAGGGCCCGCCTTCTCGCCCCGAACATTCGTCCACACCTGCGAAGAACCTACATATGTGCC
>JBGSME010000998.1:0-5735 GCA_041740335.1 Bryobacteraceae bacterium
TCTAGCGCTCCAGATGGTGGTGTTGCTCGGCATCCTATGTTCCGTTTTGCGGCCGGCCCACGGGAATGACTACCCGGTCATTCGGGAGTTGCACCCATTCACATACTCGCGTTTTTTCGTGCCAAACAATCAGGAACCGAGAACTTCCGTGGTGATGTTGCATGGGAGCGAAGGTGGATCGGTTCCGTTCATCGAGTCGGAAGCCACCGTCCTTGCGAGCCAGGGGTTTGCGGTCCTCGTACTATGCTATTTTGACTGCGGGCGCGGATTGGTTGGCCCCAGGAAGACGCTTCGCGATGTGGATGTGTCAATTGTTCACCGGGCTGTCGCCTGGTTGAGGTCTCAGCCGCTTAGTGACGGAAAAGTTGTGGTCTACGGGTTCTCCCGAGGAGCGGAACTTGCCCTGGTAGCGGGTAGCCTGGGTGTTTCTGACGCAGAGCAGCCAGACGCGCTCATCGCTCATTCGCCAAGCGACGTGCACAACAGCTACTTCAACTGGAGTTGGCGCGAGCCAGCTTGTTGGCTGTGTCGGAGCGGCCAGGGAAATTGTCGTCCCGACGCTCCGCGATCGAGTTTTGTGTGGAACAGTGCCTGTGGCGAGGACGACGAAACACGTATGGATTTCTCAAGGAGTGCATGGCTGGTGGATGGCCGGCCGATTCGCACGGGGACGCGCATAGAAATTGAGCGGTTCTACGGGCCAATTCTCATAACGGTTGGAGAAAAAGATGACGTATGGCCCGTAGAACAGACTCAAAGAATTGAAGCCACTCTCAGGGACTACGGGCGCCCGGCGGAAGTCCATTATTTCCCCGAAGCAGGCCATGTATTCGGGTACGGGGACGAGAACCAACGGCGACAGCTGATTCTCGACTTTCTGCGCCGTGTGCGGGAACGGTAGTTGATTCGGCGGGTAGCGGCCTCCGGGGACCTGGACCTGCTGCGTCGGATCGAGATCTGGCTGGAAAGGTTCTTCTTCAACGCGATCCCATGCGTGGCTGTGCGGGCGCCATTTTTCGCGTTTGTTGTTCGGTGGAGTCGGCATCGGTCATCTGCCGCCTTGAGGATGCCGGCTACGAAGGCCACTCGTTGGCAATGTTGCGCAGAATCGCCGGCGCGTTAGATCCGTGCGTCGAGATCCGTTTTGTACCGATTCGGCGGTCGGCATAGCCACGGTCGTGTGGCGAGGGACGCGAGAGATGGCGCTCAAGGCGGGTATTGCCTTGGCGGGCACGGCTGCCCGTCCTTCAGAAGGCGGATGCAAAGTATTTGAATAGTTTGGTGGACCTGGTGAGATTCGAACTCACGACCTCTTCCATGCCATGGAAGAAATATCAATGACTTGCAGGCAGGAACGACGGAAACACAAGACTTAGCGTATCACCCCGTGGACGCAGGTGGACTCCACGGGGCGTATTTTGGGCGTCTGGACTCCACGCGGACTCCAGGACTCCACACCTGGGGCTGGTCCGTGGCGTGCTTTCCCGCGCGCGGTTGCAGGCTGTTGTGATTGTTGTCTGCTGGAGCAGACAACAAATGATTTCTCTATTAAGGATGATGCCCAAACGGAGCCGGTGGAGTTGCGGCTTGCCGCGCGACCGTGGAGCAAGTTGCTCCAACAGTCGAAGCGATACGATGGTTGTCCGAGCGTGCAGACGAAAAATGTCGACGACGCCGGTTCAGGAAGACGATTAAGATGAAGGGGGAGTGTCGATAAGGGATGTCGGAAGCTGATGATCAGGGACGGCGATTGCAATTCCGCTTTTCGCGGACTGCCGATGCCAGACCTGCCGTGCCGGCATCCGTCCTGATTCAAACGTTGGAGGGGGCACAGAGGGCGATTTGGCTGATCGCACTGGCGAAGGAACAGAAGGACATCAGGAGCCGGGCGCGCATTCCAGCCGAAATCGAGCAGCGTTACCAGTTGAAGTGCGAGGTCCCTCAGCCGGGGAGCTATCTCCTGCCGGCGTTCGTTGAATCGATCCAGCCTCAGTTGGCGACCATTGACCAAGTGAACGATGTGCTCGGTACGTTTGAGGGAGTTGCTGGCGCACTGCAATCGCAGAACCGAGATCTAGTGGCTGAATACCTACCGGACACCGCCATCCGAAAGCGCGTTGTCGATGCCTTTCAGCAGTTGGCTCCAAAGCCTGGAAGTGGCTGGAAGCTCGACCTCTCGCGGAATGGCACAACGGTCCGGATGGACGACAACTGGCAACGGCTGGTGCGCAAGATGTACATGCCAACGGAAACTGAGCCGGATCGCGAGACCATCAACGGAGAGTTGATCGAGATAAACTTTGCGGACCGCCAGATTACGATTCTGCCGAAAGGGTCGAACCGGCAACTCAAGGTGACCTACCAGGACGCGATGGAAGACCTTCTTCTTGAGAACCGAAAGTCGACTATTCAAATCACTGGCAGAGTTTCCCGCGACGAGAATGGCGAGATAAGAAACATGTTTGATCTGGAGTCGATTGGGGCGCTAGACCTTTCGCCCCTGGAAATGACCGAAGTGGAGCACGAAGGCCTGCGGTTGCGATTCAAAGAGACCGTGCGGCTGCAACCACGGCTCAACGACGACAATCCGCAGTTTGTCAGCATCGAAGAACCTCGTCTGGGATTGGATGCATTCGCCGGCACCGTCAGTGACCTGCTCGACGAAGTGGCGGAAGATCTTGTGGTGGTCTGGAAGCATTACGCGCAGGCCCCAGACGCGAACCTGTCCCCCAAGGCTCTGGAATTGAAGCACCGGCTTCTCGCCGCCATGGAAGAGGTTCCGGTTGCCGGTTAGAGCGAAGCGGGATGTTGAAGCCTCTCTGAAGAAGAAAGGGTTTCAGCAAGACGACGGCGACCATCATTGGTTCTTCTATTGGACGTCGGACGGTGATGGCTTGCTGAAGGAAATGGCCCGGCAGGTCCGCATCTCGAAGGTCCAGTTCTTTGATCTGGTCGATTGCCCGATGAGCCGCGAGCAATACTCAGGAACTGCTTGAAGAGGGCGGGCACGTTTAAGCCTGCGAGCAAAGCCTCCAACTACGCGACGGCCAATAGTCCTGCTACTCTCGGTTCGGACCGGGCGTGCGCTTAGTGGACGGTTTGGGGTCCGGTGACGGTGGCATCCATCTCGGCGAACTTGGGTGAAGCCGGTGCGTGGCAGGGTCCGTCCGGCGCCCTCGAACTTATCGATGCCCAACTGGTAGGCCTGCATCTCTTTTGTGCAATGTGCAACCGCCGGTAAAGGCGGCGGCATAGAAGGCTAGCACGACGTTCTCTTTGCCAGAGATAGTCCAGCGCCATCGATACCATTACTGTTAGACTGAAGCCTCAGGAGGGAGAGCAATGCAAGTACGACTAGGACTGTTGGCGACAGGCATAGTGGCGATTTTCGCGGGATTCGTGATGGCCAAGGCGCCTTCGGACGAAGTGGCAGCGACGCTGGAGCGATTTCACAAAGAGGACGCAACGCTTGCGGCGACGATCAAGTCGGCGGCAGGGTATGCCGTGTTTCCCAGTGTGAAGAAGGGCGGCTTGGGGATCGGCGGCGCGCGTGGGTCGGGCGAACTGATTGAAAAGGGCGAGGCGGTGGGAAAGACCTCGCTGACGCAGGTGTCCATTGGGTTTCAGGCCGGCGGGCAGGCGTATGCCGAGTTGATTTTGTTTGAGACGCCAGAGGCCGTGGCGAACTTCCGGAGCGGCAAGTTTGCGTTCGGCGCACAGGTTAGCGCGGTGGCGGTGAAGTCCGGCGCGTCGGCGAATGCGAAGTATGCCGATGGCGTGAAGGTGCTGACGATGGCTAACGGCGGGTTGATGTACGAGGCGAGCGTGGGCGGGCAGAAGTTCAAGTTCACGGCGTATTGAGGGACCGGCGGCCGCGGGCCGCGCCCTTCCGCAGGCAGGTGCTTGGTCCGCAAGTGCGCGAAGTAATCGTAGGCGTTGTGGAGGCCGAGGACGGCAAGTCTTCGACGGCCTGGAAAATGCCGGAAACGGACACGCCGGTCGCGGAGGCATCGTGCAGCGTGGTGGTTCGCTTCGCGTCCGGTGAAGCCCTGCAACTGGAAGTTGTGGCGGGGGTCGAAGAGGTGAATCGCTTCAGTAGACACGGAGAGAACTCGATTTCAGACGACCGTCTACTTACAGAGACCTCCGAACACAGTCTCGGGGCCTCCTCCGGGGCTTGAGTAATTGCCTGTGCTACGCTTCAACAGGTCTTCTTCTGTGCGACAGCCGATTCGAACGAATTATGTCTGCGCCACATGGACCGGACCACCGTCGAGCTGCTGGCGTTTGATTTTGTCGGGTCCATAAAAAAGGGCCCGGACGGACAGAATCGAGGTGCGAGCCGCGGCCGCACCCCGGTCGACTCGCGGATCGATCAACCATTCTGGCCCCACGCCCGAATCTACCTCGTCATCGCGCATCGGCGGCAGGCAATTATCGCAACGTGCCGCAAATCAGCCGCCCGTTTCCAGGCGGCTGATTGGAAGGCCGGCGTTCCTAATGAGCGATCTTGTAGGTGCGCTCCCCCGCCTCGTTCTTGGTGGACTCGACCGTGAGAGCCAGTTAGATGAAGACCTAACCGTGGGCAGGTCGAAATTCACACGGTGCCCATGGCTGCCCGCGCATCAATTGGGGTTTGGACTCCAGTTGGACTCCACAGGCGAGGAACCTGGGGGGGCCGAGGCCCGTAAGTGTTTCAAAGGTTTTGGTGGACCTGGTGAGATTCGAACTCACGACCTCTTCCATGCCATGGAAGCGCGCTCCCAACTGCGCCACAGGCCCTCAAGGGTTTGAAGCCGGACTAGCGTCCAACTCAAACCATTATAGTACAGCCCGGCATACTATAGAACGATGGATCGCAATCAAGCCTGGGAACTTTTGTGTGAGTTCACGAAATCGGACAGCCTGCGGCGGCATGGGCTGGCCGTTGAAACATGCATGCTCGCCTACGCGAGGCATTTCGGTGAGGATCCGGAGCCGTGGGGGCTTACCGGACTGTTGCATGATTTCGACTGGGAGGTCCACCCGGTGCTGCCGGACCACCCGTTCAAAGGCGAACCAATCCTTGCCGCGCGTGGTGTTTCGCCCGAGATCCGGCGTGCGATCCTCTCGCATGCCAACCTCCCCGAGGTGACCAGGGAAACGCTTATGGAAAAGGCGTTGTTCGCTTGCGATGAACTGGCCGGGTTTCTTACCGCGTGCAGTTATGTGAAGCCGGGGCGGAGCATTCAGGAGGTGGAAGCTGCGTCGGTACGAAAAAAAATGAAGGACAAAGGCTTCGCGCGCGCCGTGAATCGGGACGATATCGTGAATGGCGCGGCCGAACTCGGTGTGCCGCTCGACGACCACATCGTGTTTTGTATCGAAGCCATGCGCGCCAACGCGGACGCCCTTGGGCTCGCCGGCAGTTCCTTACCGTAAGCCGCGCGATCGGTTTACCTGATCTCACTCCGCGCGCGCGGTGATTTGGCCCATGCTGGGCCATGCAACGAATCGTCCTCATTCTCTTCGCGGCGGCGGCCTGCCTGGCGGGGACATCGGAACTACCGGGTCCCGCGGAAAGTCTTCATGCACAAGGTGTCGAAACTTACAGGCGCGGCGATCCGGCAGGGGCTGGACGCCTCCTGGAGTTGGCGGCCGGCTCCGCAGCGTCCACACCGTTGCGCGCCAAAATTCGGAACGATCTTGGCGCTGCCTACTACGCAAGCGGATCCTACGATGCCGCGGCCGCGGCT
>JBGSME010000999.1:0-2583 GCA_041740335.1 Bryobacteraceae bacterium
GCACACCGGCTTCGAGCATCAGAGGAGCCAGGTCCATCGAAACATCGGCCGGGGTCGCCAGAAACACCACCGCGAGCCCTTCGGCGTGCGCGGCCTCGGCGGTACACGGAAGACGCCGCGGCCCGGTCCAATTGCGCGGGCGGGCGGTGTCTTCGGAATCGGCGCGATGCTCCAACAGCACGGGTTCCACGTGCGGGTGGCGCTCGAGAATCGTGATCAGTTCGGCGCCGGAGTAGCCGCGGAAGCCGACAATACCGGCAGCATATTTATTCATCGCTGTGAATAAATATACCACGGGGAGAGAACCGCGATCGCGATCTTAGCGCAGGATGCCGGTATGCCCCACCGAGTAGCGGCCGGGCTGCGGATAGACGCAGAGCCCGTGCGGCCCCCGCCCCACTTTCACGCGCCCGCGCAAGTCTCCGGTTGTGGTGTCGAAGGCATAGACCTCGCGATGGTAGCGGCCGGAAAGCCACAGCGTTTTGCCGTCGGCGGAGACGCCGCCCATGTCCGGGGATCCGCCGCCGGGCACCTTCCATTTGGCGATCAGTTTTTCGGTGGCGAATTCCATGACCGAAACGCTGCCTTCGCCGCGATTGGAAATGTAGAGATTCTTCGAATCGCGGGAGGCGTAAAGGCCGTGGCAGCCGAGTCCGGTTTCGATGAATCGCTCCAGGCGGAACGTGTCGCCGTCAATCACGTGCATGCCGTTGTTTTCCATGTCGGCTACGTAGAAGAGCTTGCCGTCGGGGGAAAGCTTGATGTCCTGCGGCATGCCGCCGTTGGGAAGTTCGATCTTGCCGATCACCTTGCGGGACAGGACATCCACTTTGACCAGTTCGCCGGAGAACTCGCAGGTGGCGATGAGGTAGCGGCCGTCGGCGGAGAAATCGACGTGGTCCACGCCGCGGCACGGCACGGGCACCTTTTCGACGATCTCCATCGTATCGGGCTTCCGGAAATCGAGGCGGCGAAGACGTTCGGCGACAGCGATGGCGAACTGCCCGTCGGGAGTGAAATAGAGGTTATAGGGATCGTCCACTTTGAGCGTCCCGGTTTTCTTGCTGGTGGCGGGGTCAATTACGGTGAGCGTATTGCCGCGATCGTTACCGACGTAGAGCGTCTTGAGATCCCAGGACGGAGTGACGTGCTGGGGCTCGCGATCGGTCGGGATGGAGCCGATCAGTTTAAACGTTTGCGGGTCGATGACATCCACGCGATTGGCGGCGTTCATGGGAACGTAGATCCGCGAAGGAAAGTCGCGCACGGTATCGCTGAGCATCCCGGGACGGGTGGCGGAGTAGATATCGCCCGGATCGGGGTAGTCCGGCATCCCTGGAAGCAGGTTCAGAGACGGCGCGGGCGACTGGGCGGCAACCACCGCCGGTTTGTTGGCGGCGCCGCAGGAAAGAAGGCAAAGCAAGCCGGAAAGGGGGGCGACCCGGAGGAACATCTCTCCAGTTTACAATCCCGTCAAAGAACCACGGACGGGGACGCCCGGGAGGCGGTTTACGAATACGGCCCGCGATCTGGCATCATGGAATAACGCAGGAAACTAAGGCAATCCCATCCCTCCTACGGATTGGAGGAAGCCGCTCCGAGTCTGACTCGATGAAGATCGAAGTACCGGATCTGTCACTGATCGTGCTGGTAGGGGCGTCCGGTTCCGGAAAAAGCACGTTCGCGCGCACGCACTTTCTCGGCAGCGAAGTCTTGTCGGCCGACCAGTGCCGTGCTATGGTTGCCGACGACGCATGCGATCCCGAGTCGTGGGAGGAAGCCCAAAGGGCGCTTTTGTTCCTTACCGAACGGCGATTGCAGCGCGGCCGGTTCACTGTGATCGACGCGCCCAACGTCAAGGCGCGGTACCGCCGCCCGCTGATCGAGATCGCGAAACATCATCACGTTCCGGCGATTGCCATCGTGTTTCGGCTTCCCGCCGAGGTTTGCCAGCAGAACGCCGCCGCCGGAAACCGGCCGGTAAGCCCATGGCTGGTGGCCGACGAGTGCCAGCAGCTCGAGGAGTCGGTGGGCGGGCTGGCCAAGGAAGGCTTTGGAAACCATGTTTTCGAGATCAGAACGCGGGACGGGGTGGACGAAACATGGGTGGAGCGGCATCCGCTGCCATGCGACCTCCGCGATGAGCGCGGGCCGTTCGACCTGATCGGCGACATCCACGGCTGCTACGACGAACTGCGGGAGCTGGTAGCCAAACTGGGCTATTCGGTGAGCGTATCGAACGGCATGGAGGGTGAGCCGCCGCGGCATCTAATTCATCCGCCAGACGGACGAAAGCTGGTGTTTCTGGGCGATCTGGTGGATCGCGGACCGAAGTCACCCGACGTTCTGCGCTTCGTGATGGACGCCGTGGATAGCGGCGCGGGGCTGGCGGTTCCGGGCAATCACGACGACCGTTTGCTGCGGTGGCTGCGCGGGCGCCGCATGGAGTTGAACCACGGGCTGAACGAAACGGTACAGCAGTTGACGCAAACCTCGGCCCGGTTTCGCGCCGAAGTGGAGGCGTTTCTCGAAGGGCTAGCGAGCCACGTGGTGCTCGACGCCGGGAGCCTGGTGGCGGCGCAC
>JBGSME010001000.1:0-2150 GCA_041740335.1 Bryobacteraceae bacterium
CTTCAATGGTGTTGGCGACTTTGTTTTTCTCGATCACCAACACGCGCAGGCCTTTTTCCTGGAGTTCGAGCGCGGTATTCAGGCCGGATGCGCCGGATCCGGCGATGATGACATCGAAGGCATTGGAATCGTTGGAACGGGCGTCGGGCAGGGCGGCGATGTGATTGGCGACGCGGTAGCCATGTTCCATGGCCAGTTTCACGACGGGTGCGCCGGAGAGGTCGCCGATGACGAAAAGTCCTGGGACGTTGCTTTCGAGATTGGAGTCAACCACCGGACGGCGTCCGGCGGGATGGGAGCTGTCGAGAATAGACTGTATCGTACGGGCTACGATTCCGAGCATGTTCGTTTGTCTTCGCCGGCTAGTTCTTCGCCGCTTGTAGTTCCGAGGTCACGGTGGGATCCAACGCCGATCCACAAGAGGCGCAGCGGGAAGCCGAAGGGTGGTTGGGCGCCTTGCAGGCGTGGCATGGTTTGGGCCCATGTGTCTTGGCGAGTTTGGCCAAACCAGAGGGAACGGTACGACCGGCGACGGGTGTCTTCAAAGCCAGCGCGAGAGTAGCGGGCGCGGAGAATAGGAATCCCATCACGAACCAGCGCCAAGCGGAGAAACCTTTCTCCACGGCCATGTGGGCGCAGGCACCGCCAAACATCAACCCGGCCAATACAAGGACACCGGCCCAGAAGAAAGCGCCCGATTCGCGGGTGCTCTGTTGGTTCGAGAAGATCATTCCTTCCGGGCGAAACTTGGTTACGTATTCGAGGGGATTGGCCAGAAGGTCGGCTTCCATGGCGCGCATGACGGCGACGCGTTGACCGTCGATGACGTAGGCGAGGTCGTCTTTGGAGACGCGGGAGTTGCAGACGACGCAGGTTTCGCCATCCTCGGCGGGCATGGGTCCAACGATCCGCGGCTTGTTCTGCGCGGGCGCGATTGCTCCGGAGAGCCAAATCAGCGCTGCCACGCCGAACGCGGCGAGGATCTGTAACAAACGTTTCGTCATGGTACGAGCTTGGTTTCTACCAAGGTGCTTCTTTTGAGCGGGGTTGTCAAGGGCAAACGGGTTTCACTCCGGTGAAGCCACGAGGGGCGCCGGTTTATTCCCGGGGTGAATCGGATACCATAGCCGGTATGTTAATTACTCGCCGGCAGGCGCTCCAGTCCGCGCTCGCCCTGACGGCGGCCTCATGCGGACCGGCGCCCCGTAAGCGCCCGAACATCCTTTTCGTGATGACCGACGACCATGCGGTGCCGCACCTCGGCTGCTACGGAAACAAGCTGGTTACGACGCCGCATATGGATCGGTTGGCGAACGAGGGCGCGCGATTCACGAACGCGTTCGTGACCAATTCGCTGTGCGCACCGGGCCGAGCCACGGTGTTGACGGGCGCATATTCCCACGTTCATGGAATCCGCGGCAACTCGGAGGGCAAGAATGCGGTTGAGAAGATGGACCCGAACATTCCGACGTATCCGCAATTGTTGCAGCAGGCCGGCTATCGAACGGGGATGATTGGAAAATGGCACCTCAGCCACGATCCGGTGGGATTCGACACGTGGTGTGTGCTGCCGGGCCAGGGTTTGTACTTCGACCCGGAGTTTATCGACAACGGGAAGCGCCGCAAGATTCCCGGCTACGCGACCGACATTACCACTGACCTTGCGCTTGATTTTCTGAAACAGGATTCCGAGAAGCCGTTCTGTCTGGTGTATCAGCACAAGGCTCCGCATCGACCGTTTCTGCCGCCGGAACGTTTCAAGAACTTACTCAAAGATACGGAACTGCCGTACCCGGTGACGTTCAACGATGACTACGCGACGCGGCGCATCGCGAAGGAAGCCGAGGACATGCGCTTCGACATCTCGGTGGCGGGCGACTATAAGGACTTGCCGCCGAAGCTGTCGCCGGCGGAGAAGAAGAAGTGGGTTTTCCAGCGTTTTGTGCATGACTACTACGGATCGATCAACGCCGTGGATGAGAATCTGGGACGGGTGCTTGGGTTTCTCGACGAGCAGAAGCTGACCGATGATACGCTGATCCTCTACACATCCGACAATGGCTTCTTCGTTGGCGATCATGGCTGGTACGATAAACGGTTCATGTATGAGCCATCGTTGCGCGTGCCGCTGATGGCTCGCGCCCCTGGAG
>JBGSME010001001.1:0-6439 GCA_041740335.1 Bryobacteraceae bacterium
CCGCGCCAGGGGCGGATGGTCCGCCTGGCCGTCTAGCTCGAGGGGGCTGCGCGGGGTTGGCTCGTAGCAAGCGATCTTCAAGGGGCGCACGATCGAACCGGCGTATGATCGACTGCATCTCTTCCTGGTTAGGGGATTCGATGAAGGCGAAGCCTTTCGACTCTTGCGTCTCCGGATTGCGGATGACCTTGATGTGATCGGCAACGAGATTGTCCGCGGTAAGCCAGGACATGATGTCATCGGCGGTTACCCAGGCCGGAAGGTTGCCAAGAAATACGGTGAAACTCATTCCTTATGAAGCCACGATGAAGGTTGCGACCAAGCGCCCGGCAGGCCGTATCGGAAGGTGAGGGGTGCGCAGGAAGCGATCCATCGAAAGCCTCTCTATCGTAGCACAGCACAAACGAAGTTTGTACAAAAAAAAACAACGCACAGCAGAATAGTTTGAATGCGATTCGCACGGCGTGTCTCACCGGCGAGCGGCCCCAATCGGAACGTCGAGCAGAACGCGTAGGATCCGATCCGATAGCGGACGCAGGTCCGCCTTTTCGAGGTTGCACAGGATCGCGACGGACAGATGCTCACCGGGGATCATCTTAAGGATCGTGGAGACGCCCTGCTGCCCGCCGGTGTGAAAAATGGTTCGGCGGCGATTCGAGCGTTGAATGGACCAGCCGAGTCCGTATGCGGTATTGCCGCCACCGTGGAGTTTCTGCCGTTGGAACATGGTGTCGAGGGTGGCGTGTTTGAGCAGCAAGCCCTGATCGAGGGCGAGCGCAAAGTGGACGACATCCTCGGCGGTGGCAGCCAAACCGCCTCCTGGAATCTTGTTACTGGTGTCGGCAAGAGCGCAGTTCCGCAGGTCGCCGTTCACGCGAACGTAACCGCGGGCGCGATTGGGGACGATGGCGAAGACATGGTCATCGCGGATGTGGTCCATGGCGGCGGGGCGAAAGATATGCTGGCGCAGATAGTCCATGAATCGCATTGAAGAAGCATTTTCGACGGCCGCTCCAAGAAGCACGTAGCCGAAGGTGGAGTAGATGAATTTCGTGCCGGGTTCGGCGGCAAGAGGGTCGTCCTGAAAAACCCGAAGGGGCGAGAACGTGTCTTCGAAGTGACGGGTGCTGTTGATCTCGGCGGGATTTCTGTAGTGGCGGATGCCGCCCAGGTGGCCTAACAACTGGCGGACTGTAACGGGCCACGGCTTCTGCGGAAACGAAGAGACGTAGCTCTGAATCTGCGCGTCAAGAACGATCTTTCCGGCTTCGGCCAACTGCATGACAGCCACGGCCGTGATGGGCTTCGAAATCGAGCCGAGCCGGTAGACGGTGGCCGCCTTGGCCGGGACGAAGTTCTCGACGTCGGCCAAGCCAAATCCGGCTGACCACTGGAGGGAGCCGCCCGCGCCAACCGCCACCGACACGGCGGGGATCCCTTGACGCGACATTTCCTCTGAGATCATCCGCTCGATCTCGAGCTGCTTGGCCGGAACCAGAGTATGCCCGGCCGCGCCTGCGCCGGCGGCGGCGAGAAGCAAAAGGCCAAGCAAACGCATAAGAGTCCTATCGGATCGGCGAATAAGGAAGAGGCCGGAGCAACGAGTTGCTGATGTTGGATACGATCTCGGCGTCACTCAAGCCCGGCTGCGCGCGCAGCTTCAGCCACTCCGGATCCGCCCCGAATGCTTTCCACGCCCGGTCGCGATCGGCGAGGCTGTCGTAGCAGACCATGTAGGTGAGATTGGGGATGTTGGTCCCGGAGAGGGCGTGGCCAAAGAAGACCGGACGAATACCGAGCCGGCGAAAGATGGCGATTTCGCCGCCGGCTTCAAACATGGCGATCTTGCGGCGAAGCGTCGACGGAGTGTTGGACTCATAGATGCGCAGTTCAAAGACGCGCGGGGCCTTGTCCTTTTCGACAGAAGGGGCGTCGATCGCCGGCATGGAATCGAAGGCGCGGAGGAGGGTGACGTCGACCCGTTCGTAGCCGAGGGGGCCGGCATAATAGGATTCGACGGCTCGCGTGAAAGCATCGTCTTTGGCGAGTTTCTCCTGGGACTCTTCCATGGCGGCCAGGGACCGGTATTGGTTGGCCATAAGAAGGAAGGGTCCGCCCGGGGCAACGAGGTTCGCGAAGACACCGGCCACCATTCCGCCGGCGCGCTTTCCGGCCGGGATGGCGTGTTTCTCGATGAACTCCGAGGTGCGCTGCACTTGTTGTTCGGAACTGTTGCGCATGTGATAGTGGCGCAGTTCGATGATGGCCCCTTTCGGGGCAGCCCAAAGTGAAGAACCGATCAAGCCGGTGACTCCTCCCAGGAAATGTCGTCTCTGCATCGTTATCGAGTGTAGCAGCCTGCGCCGCAAGGGGCTATGGGGGCGGCGCGCCCTGCGCTACAATAGCGGGAGCAGTCTCACCCCTGCAAAAAATCCTGACAATCTGGAGTGTGTAGTTTGGCAGAAGATCGTAAGTGGCAAGCCGAGTATCAAGGCAGCGGCACGTTTATCATCAGCAAACCGAAGCGCAAGAAGGCCAAACAGCGCCTGACCAAGGTGCGGAACCCCCAGCGGCGCGCGCGGTAAAACTGGCTCCGTGAAGATCAGCAAACTCGTACTGCACCCGGTCGCCATCGCCGACGGGCCTTTACGCAGTTCCTACGGGCGTCATGCTCCGTATGCTCTGCGGACTATTGTTGAACTCGAAACCACCGACGGCCTTACCGGGATCAGCGAAACCTACGGTGGAGAAGGTCCCCTGGCTGCCCTTGAATCCGTGCGCGGATTGGTGGAAGGCCGGGACCCGTTTCAGTTGACCGATCTGTGGATGTCGCTGGCGGCGCGCGCCGAGAAAGAATCACGCGGCGACCGCAGCCAGACGCATCACGTACCGGGCGAGAATCCGCTGGATGTTCACACGCGGACGTTCGCGGCAATTGAGATTGCGTGTCTCGATTTGATCGGCAAGGCCATCGGCCAGCCGTTGTGCGATGTGGTTGGCGGACGCGCGCGCAGTGCGCCGCCATTCTCCGCGTATCTTTTCTACAAGCACGGCGGCGGAGGCGGGCTGGGCGAAGACGCGCGCGACGATGAGTATGGCGAGTGTCTCGATCCGGCGTCGATGGTTCGGCAATGCCGCCAGATGATCGAGAAGTACGGCTTCAAGGAAATCAAGCTGAAGGGCGGCGTGCTCGATCCCGATCAGGAAATCGAGACGATCCGCCAGTTGCGGGCTGAATTCGGGCCGGCGTATCCGCTGCGCATCGATCCCAATTGCGCGTGGAGCGTGGAAACGTCAGTGAAGGTAGGCCGCGAGTTGAAGGAAGAGCTTTCCGGCGGCGGATACCTCGAAGATCCGGCGGCGGGGCTGGATGGGATGGCCGAAGTCCGAAAGCGGCTGCTGGCGGAGGGCAACGACACGCCGCTGGCGAGCAACGTGGCCACCACGTGCTTTGAGCATCTGCCGGTCGCGAAGAATCTGGACAGTGTGCAGATTGTGCTGTCGGACCCGCACTACTGGGGCGGCATCCGCGCGCAGTTGCATCTGTCGAAGTTCACCGAAGTGCTGGGCATGGGCTTGTCGATGCACTCGAACAATCATTTGGGCGTGAGCATGATGATCATGGCGCACGCGGCTGCGGCATGCCCGCACCTTCCCTACGCCTGCGACACGCACTATCCGTGGCAGACCGAGGTGGACGAGGTGGTGGTGGGCGGCCGGGTACCGATCGTGGACGGATGCGTGGCGATTCCGGACAAGCCGGGGCTCGGCGTGGAGTTGGACTTCGATCAGGTTGCCCGCGGCAAGGAGCGGTATGCCAGGCTCCCGTACCGCAAGCGCGACGATGAGGCCGAGATGCGCCAACACGTCGATCCCAATTGGCGGCGTATTCTGCCGCGCTGGTAGAGCAGGAAAAGAGGAATTTTTATGAGCGCACAACGTGAGTTCGCCAAGAAGCTGGTAGGCGTGTTCGGATTTCCGGTCACCTCGTTCAAACAGGATCTTTCACTCGACCTGGACGGACAGGCTCGCAACGTCGATGAGATGACGCAGCATCCGTTCTGCGCGCTGGTGGCGTGCGGCGGTACGGGCGAGATGTATTCGATGTCGGTGGAAGAAAACATCGAGGTGGCGCGGGTGTCGGTGGACGCCGCCAAAGGCCGAATGCCGGTGGTGGCCGGAGTGGGCTACAACACCGTGATGGGCGTCGCGATGGCACAGGGAATGGCCAAGGTTGGAGCCTCGGCGCTGCTGGTGATGCCGCCTTATTACACCAATGCGCCGGCCGAAGGGCTCATCCAGTATTACGAAGCGATCGGGAAGGCGACCGATTTGCCGCTTTCGCTGTACAGCCGGGATTGGGCTGCGTTTTCACCGGAGATGGTGGAACGTTTGGCGGACCGGATCCCAACGCTCTCTTTCTGGAAAGACGGGCAGGGCGACGCGCGGAAATACCAGCGCATCATGACGCACCTGGGCGACCGTCTGGCCTGGATCGGCGGGATCGGGGACGATTGCGTTCCGGCTTATTTCGCGATCGGCGTGCAGGCCTACACATCGAGCATTTCGACCATCGCGCCGAAGCTGTCGCTGGCAATGGCCGACGCGGGATTGAAGCGCGACTTCGCGAAGTTGGACGAACTGATGAAGAAGTACGTGCATCCGCTCTACGGTTTGCGGGACCGTATGAAGGGGTACGAAGTAGCGGTGATGAAGCGTGCGATGGAGACGCTGGGCAAACCGGCGGGACCGGTACGTCCTCCGCTGCAGGACGTGAAGCCGGGCGAATTGGCCGAGATCGCAAAGGTGATGGAGTTGTTCCGGGAGTGGGTGTAGCCCGGTATAAGGCCTTAGTGCGGGGTTGAGGCGGGGTAGGGTAAGGGATGGGGGTGGGATATATAATTTTGGGTGGAGATGGACGAAGAGTAGTTGGAGGTGGAAGATGACGCCGAGGATGGCGGTCGCTCCCGATCCATTCTACGAAGAGCTGCGGGCGGTGCTGCGTGACCCGGATGCGGACGAACCGAGGTTCCGATACGCCCGGCGGTGTGGTGGTTCGCGGGCCGAGTTTATAGAGACGCAACTGAAGCTTGCCGCGCTTCCGGGCGGCGTGGATAATCCCGAGGCGCCCTGGCTTGCGTCGCATGCCGACGATTTGCTGGCGGAGCATGGCCGTGAGTTCGCTCCGGTTTGGTATTCCGGCCGCGGAGTACAGGCGGCTGGCTTTGACCGGGGCTTTGTCGAGTGCCTCGCCGCGACCGGCCACGTGCTTGCCGACAGCAGCCTCCAGGGCGACTTGATCAAGAGCGCTCCTATTCGGCACCTGAACATCCTGCCACGGTGCGGTAGCGAGGCATTGGGCGAGATACTCAATTCGACGCTTGGCCAACAAGTGGTTACGCTTTCGTTGGATGACATTGACTTGGGCGGAGACGCCTTGCAGGTCCTGATCCATTCGAAGGCGGCTCGTAATCTACGATGGATCTCACTTGCGAGAACCGGGCTCACGGTGGATTTGCTCGAGATGCTTGCAGTGGGACGCCAGTGGCTTCCGCACTTGGAGTACGCCTATTTCATGGGCAACCGGTGCGACGCAAGCGAACAACTGGCTGAGGATCAGGGTATTGTCACGGGTTCGTTCATGCCCGAAGCCGGACGCGATCTTGAAGAAGAATTTGGACGCTTAGCCTGGTTGCATCCACGCGTTTCGGGTAATCGCCGCGTCCCGGTCGACCGCTTGGCGCTCGGACGCGGCGCCGCTCATGGCATCACCGGATAGCGATCCCGTGCGCCGATAAACGGATGTATGCTGTTAGCGCGCACGGTGTAGAACGCCCGCGCCGCCGGCCCGAGCATCGCCGTCAACTCCGCCAGATCCCCTGTATTGAGATTCTCGTTGGGATGGACGCCGAAGTATCCATTCGCCGAGGCGATCAACGTAGCCGCAAGCGCCACGCCTCCACCGGCCTGATCCGGCATCGACCGCTGGGAGTTCGCCAAGCGACGGACCGCGGGCATGGGCCACGCCGGCGGCGGCAGATTCCCGAGTGCGTGGTAGATCAACGGGTGGTTCAGCGCCGCCGAGCCGAGCACGCGCAGCCGGCCGCCGCTGCTCTGTAGACCCACCGTACGGCCTTGCGAGTCGACGATTTCGTGCGCGGCCAAAGGACCGGCGGCTGGAATCCACGGGTCGAGAAGCCGGGCCCACGATTCGGGTTCACTCAACTCGCGCTGTTGCCCGAATCCGACAATCAGTTGATCGAATGCGGCGCGTCCGGCGGGCCTGAACGTCAACTCCACTTTGCCATGCGGGTCCTCGTCGACATCGTGTACCGACGCATGTTCGAGAAACCGGAGCGAGCGATAGGCCGGACCCAGTTGCCCGGTGGCGATCAGCGCTCCGTTCGCACGCACGCGCCGGATCAGTCCGCGAGCAAGA
>JBGSME010001002.1:0-13874 GCA_041740335.1 Bryobacteraceae bacterium
GCCAGTACCGGCCGCGCCGGCCGCGGCGGCGGCGCCACGGCCTTCGGAAATGACCGGGATCCCTCGCTCAGCACGTTGAGCGCTTCCACCGTTCGCGGACCGGCGCCGAGGCCTTGCAGTTCCTCGATTGTCCGCGGCTCCAACCGTTCCTTCAAAGCAACCTTCTTGAGGTACGCCGCCAGCTTCCGATCGTCGTGGCGCATTTCGAGCGACGACTTGACGAACGAGATCAACTGCTCGACCGAGATCGTCATCTGGCCGGGCATTGTTAACCCCGCCGCCATCAGCATCACTGCAACGCGGGCGCGCATAGTTCTATTCTCTCCCGAAAATTCCCCGGCGTTTCCGTTTCGGCTCCGGGGGCGGGGGATTGGCTTGGCCGATCGCCGCATCGGCGAGCGGCGCCATGATCCGGTAACCGCCCGTATTCGGGTGCAAACCGTCATCGGCCAGTTCCTTCTTCAGAAACCCTCGCTCATCCACCATGGGCGTAAAATAGTCCAGATAAAGGTAGCCGCGCTCCCGGCAAAAACCGGCCAGCCACGTGTTGATCGCACGGATCGTTTCCGGAGGCCGTTGGGGGCTCCGCTCGAGCGATGGGTTCTGCTCTTTGTTGTAGTCGTGGATCGGCAGTATGGACGCCAGTACTGGCTTGATCTTGTGAGCCGCCGCCAAGTCGGCAATCATCGCGATGTTGTTCTGAATAGCCTCGGTGCTGATCCCTCGCGCAATATCGTTGGTCCCCCCGAGAAGGAGCATCACAGAGGGCTTATGCGCGGCCACATCGGCCATGAATCGCCCCAGCATCTGGCCCGTTGTCTGGCCGCTGATCCCGCGGTTCAGAAAGTCTTTGCCGGGGAAGTACTCGTTCAAACGCCATCCGTCCGTAATGGAATCGCCCAGAAAGACCGCCCGCGTCGCTCCGGGTTGAGCCGGCGAGGTAGTGGCGTTGGCGTCGGCATAACGCTTCAGATTGTCGCGGTCAGGATTGCGCAATTGTTGTTCTTTCAGGGCGAGAAGCGCACGAAAATGAGCATCGGATCGGTCCAGCGCCGCCCGTAGCTCAATAAACTGGCGCGCTCCCTCAGCCGGAAATGGATGCGGCTTCGGCATCGCGTCGGCCAGCGCCAGATAGGCGCGCGTGTGGTTGAGAAAGGCGTAGTGCAGCGGTCCGTCCTGCGGGCGACTCGTCCGCCGGATCGTATCGAGCGTCTGCCGCGCGTTCTCGATGATCGGTGCCGCTGCCCGCGAAAGTCCCGGAACCGTAGCCGTCGTCGAGTCCATCAACTGCACCATACGGCTATAGTGAGCATCCATCTCCGGCGTCTTCAAAAGCGCGCTCTGCCCGGCAAGCGTCGCCACTGCCGCCGCCGCCAACACGGCTATCGAGATCCGTTGTCTCAACCTGGTTCCTCCCGTACGAGTTGGATTGTCACCGTCCCGAGCCAAAACGGCATCTGCAGCCGGATCTGTACGGGCACCCGGCGCTCATCCGCGCTCAGCCAAACGTACAAGCTCGCCTTACGGCGGTAGATCACATCATTCATCAGAAAAATTTGGTAGCGTACCGTAGAGAAGACGCCCGCCGGGGTGTGAACGGTTTCCGGATTGAGCACTGCCACCCGTACTGAAGCATTCTTTCTCCCGTCGCTAACCGGGATCGTCAGTGAATCCCCCGGCTTGGCCGCCATCGTCCGAAGCTTCGCCAGTCCCGAAACCACGTCGTGGACGCAATCCGGCACCGCCACCTCGCGCGTCTCCACTACCTCTTGGTTCGCGTTGAGGTCGCGCGCAATGTAGATCGCCTTACCCCCCGCCCGATAGTCCACGTTGATCCGGCGCCGTTTCTTGCCTTCCGCCGATGTCATCAGGCTGGATTCAGCACAAAAACCCTTGCGAAAACGCACTCCGTAATCGTCATCCACCGAATAGATCTTCCGGACCAGCCCCACCGTTTCGAGCTTCATGCTCGCTTCGCTGATATCCCAATGCAGGCTCACCCGTCCGGCGTCCATCAGACGCCATTCGGCGTTATAGTGCAAGGTCTCGGCGCACAGAGCGGCTGCCGGCAATGAGATCGCCCACGCCGCCAGCACTCGCGCCCGCCGCCCGCTACAGACCATGATCCTCCGGGAAAAGCCCCAGCCGTTCCATCTGCCGCGGGAGTTCCTCGCGCAAGGCCGCCGGCGTTGCTTGAATCCACGCATCCACCACCGTGTTGGTGCCTATGCGCTGTTTTCCTTCGCCCTCGGCAATCTGCTCGGCGATCTGGCGGATCTGTCCTGAGATCTGCTCGCGCACCGGCAACGGCGTCGAAAATAAAATTTGTTGAAGGAGGTCTTCGGCTGCTTCGTTCCAGTCCATCGGTGAAGCTATGATAACAGGAGATTGCCCGATATCCTTCTTCAAACCGATCTTCCCGGCGTACCCCTGGTCGCCCGAGGAAAAGTCCGTGACAACTATGCCGTCGGCGACGATCGCCTTCTCATCGTCGCCACCGATCGCATTTCCGCGTTCGACTATATTCTCGGCTCCGGCATCCCCGGCAAAGGCCGCGTCTTGACGCAGATCTCGGTATTCTGGTTCGACTTCCTCAAGGACCTCACTCCGACTCATTTCCTCACCGCCGACGTCTCCGAATACCCGGACCCTCTGCCTCAATTTCGCGACCAGCTCGAAGGCCGCTCCATGCTCGTCCGCCGCGCCCGTATGATCGACGTCGAGTGCGTGGCCCGCGGCTACTTGTCCGGCTCCGGCTGGAAGGACTATAAACGCACCGGCGCTGTATGCGGGATTCACCTCCCTCAAGGCTTGGTGGAAAGCGACCGCCTGCCCGAACCCCTCTTCACTCCAGCCACAAAAGCACAATCGGGCCACGACGAAAACATCTCGATCGAGGCGGCCGCGGCTTCGATCGGCGTCGAGTTGGCCGCTCGCCTCAGGGACCTGACCCTTGCGATCTACGCCAAAGCCGCCGCCTATTCCCTCACGCGCGGGCTCATCCTCGCCGACACCAAATTCGAGTTCGGCGTTATCGGCGAACAACTCGTTCTCGGCGATGAAGTGCTCACACCCGATTCGTCGCGCTTCTGGCCCGCCTCCGAGTATCGTCCCGGAGGCCCGCAAGCTTCCTTCGACAAACAGTACGTTCGCGACTATCTGGAATCGATCGGTTGGGACAAGAAACCGCCGGCCCCGGCCCTGCCGCCCGAAGTCCAATTGCGCACCAGCGAGAAGTATCGCGACGCCTATGAACGCCTCACCGGGAAAGCGCTGTGAACTGGCTTGACCTGCTTCTGGCCATCATCATCTGCGGATCGCTGGCGGCTGGCCTGCATCGTGGATTCGTCTCCACCATCGTCGGGCTGTTCTCCACCTTGGCTGCCGTACTGCTCAGCGTCTGGTTCTACGGCTCGGCCGGCTCCGTTTTTCTTGAATACGTCAGCCACCGCGCCATCGCCAACTTTCTCGGATTCGGAATCGTTTTCGGTTCCATCATCCTGGCCGGAGCGTTGACCAGCCGTTTGATGGCGCGCCTTCTCCGTTGGGCTGGTTTGGGATGGCTGGACCGTGTCCTCGGTGGCGCACTCGGCTTGGCTCGAGCCTGGCTGGTGTCAGCGGCCCTGGTGCTTGGCCTTTGCGCCTTCACCAGAAACCCGCCTCCGGCCGCTGTCACACAGAGCCGCATCGCCCCCTACGTCCTCGAGGTATCCAATGCCGTCTCGCTCATGGCTCCCAAGGAACTCAAGGACTCCTTCAAGATCAGCTACGACAAGGTGAAGAATCTTTGGAAACAGGTATTGAAAGAAGTTCCCCGGAATCTCTAACTGCAGCCGGGCTCCTGATCTTCGATCTCGACGGTACGCTCATTGACTCGCAGCGCGATCTCGTCGAATCGGTGAACGCCACTCGGCTCCATCTGGGCAAACCGCCCCTCGCGCCGGCCCTCGTCGCTTCCTACGTCGGCAACGGAGCGCCGGTGCTGATTGCCCGGTCGCTCGGGCCGGATGCCAGCGACGACGACGTGGCGCGAGCGCTCGAGTATTTCCTTGCGTACTACCGCGATCACATGCTGGATCATACCGGCCTCTATCCCGGCGTTCGCGAAGCGCTGGACCTGTTGCGCGAGGCCGGCCGCCCCATGGCCGTGCTCACCAACAAACCCGTCAGGTTCAGCGAAGGCATCGTTGACGGGCTCGGCTTGTCGAACCATTTTCTACGCGTGTACGGGGGCAATAGCTTTGAACACAAGAAGCCTCATCCCATCGGCATCGAGACCCTGATGGCCGATGCCGGCGTGCCCGTTTCGCGGACGGTCATGGTTGGCGATTCCGCCGTCGACATCCGCACGGCCCGCGCAGCCGGAGTGTTCGCCTGCGGCGTAACTTTCGGCTTTCAACCTGAAACGTTCGCCCAGTCCCCTCCAGACCTATTGGTGGACGACATGCGAGAGCTGGCTCGCTTTGTGATCGGCCGGTAAAGAGAACTTTTCCGCCCAGTCACTCGCGCGAAGCCAAGGCTGCCCAAAACAGGAACGGTCGCCTGGCAAGTCTGCCCGAACTGCGTCCACCGCGGCCACTCTGGATCCGCCCCCCCACGCTACAATATGGCGATGGCGGAAGAGTCCAAGTCCCCGGCGTTTGAACAGAATCTGGATGCGCTGGAAAGCGTAGTTAAGCAGCTTGAGGCGGGCGACTTGCCTCTCGAAGCGGCCCTCGCACTCTTCGAGCGAGGCATGGGGCTCAGCGAATCCTGCCGCAAACAGATCGAGGATGCCGAAGCACGCGTCGAGGTTCTGTTGAAACGCGGCAGCCAAGTCCGGGCCGAGCCGATGCCCGAAGAGGAATGACACTCGACGAGTATCTGATCCGCCAGCAGGACCGCGTGCGCCGCGCGCTCGAACGTTGGGCTCCGCCCGAAAGCGCCGATCCGCCTATCATCCACCGGGCCATGCGGTATAGTCTTTTCGCCGGCGGAAAGCGCCTGCGGCCTCTCCTCGCCATGGCGTCGTTTGACGCCGCTGGTGGAAATGAAGCGGCCGCTGCCGGCATCGACGCTGCCGCCTGCGCGCTTGAGATGGTTCACACCTACTCGCTGATCCACGATGACCTGCCGGCTCTCGACAACGACGATCTTCGGCGCGGCAGACCGACCTGCCACAAAGTGTTCGGCGACGCCATGGCCATCCTCGCCGGGGATGCCCTGTTGACCCTGGCATTTGAAGTATTGGCCCGCTTGGAGAACTGTCCACCGGAACGCCAGATCATCCTGGTGCGCGAACTGGCGGTCTCCGCCGGCACCTCCGGCGGCATGATCGGCGGCCAGGTGCACGACCTCCAAGGCGAAGGTGAGGTACCGACGGCTGCCTTGCTGGACCGTATTCACCGCGCAAAAACCGGTGCACTCCTTCGCGCGAGCGTCCGCATGGGCGCCATCTGCGCCGGCGCCGATCCGATGGCACTCGCAGCATTGTCTCGTTTCGGGGATCATGCCGGCCTCGCGTTTCAGATTGTGGACGACATTCTCGACGTCGAGCAATCGTCGGAGCAGTTGGGCAAGACCGCCGGCAAGGATGTTGCGCAAAACAAAATTACCTTCCCCGCCGTCTACGGCTTGGAGGAGTCCCGCCGCTTGGCCGCGCAGGAACTGAACGCGGCCGATTCCGCACTCTCCCCCTTCGGCGAGAGCGCCCACTGGCTCCGGGAACTCGCCCGGTTCATCGTCCGCCGTCAATCCTGAGGGGCAGCGAAATGGCAAGAGAAACCCACGACCCGGTGGCCCGCAACATCCCTGCGCGAGTTCCAAAGAAGCTTCGGCTTGACCAGTTGCTCGTCGACCGCGGCCTGGTCGAATCACGCGAAAAGGCGCAGGCCCTCATTCTTGCCGGCTCGGTCACCGTCGCCGGCCAACGTTCGGACAAACCGGGCAAAGCCATCGCACCGGACGCTCCAGTCACCGTCGCCGCTCAGCTCCCCTACGACGGCCGCGGCGGGCTCAAGCTCGCGGCGGCGCTCGACCACTTCCGGATCGATGTGAACGGGCTTGTGTGTCTCGACATCGGCAGTTCCACCGGCGGCTTCACCGATTGCATGCTGCAACGCGGCGCGGTGCGAGTCCACGCCGTCGATGTCGGCCGCGGCCAATTGGACTGGAAACTCCGGCAGGATGCGCGCGTCCTCGTCCACGAGGGCATCAACGCACGCTTCCTGCGTCCGGAGGAAATCGGCGAGCCGGCCGGCCTGCTTACCTGCGACGTGAGCTTCATATCGGTTACTCTGATTCTTCCAGTCCTGCCCGCGCTTCTGTCGCCGGGCGGACGGATGGTAGTCTTGGTGAAGCCGCAGTTCGAAGTCGGACGCAGGGATGTCGGCAAAGGAGGGATCGTGCGCGATCCGGCTCTCCATCAAGCCGCGTGTGATCGCGTAAGACTCGCCGTCGAGCAATTGGGCTTTCAGACTGAAATCATCGATAGCCCCATCCTGGGCGCAGAGGGAAACCGGGAGTTTCTTTTGTATGGATCCAATCCGGATAGTCGGCATCATCTCCAGACCGGGCCTTGACCGCGGCAGTGCGCTCGTTCCCGGCCTGGTCGAATGGCTACGCCAGCGCGGCATCACCGTGCGCTACGACCATGAGACCGCAGTCTATGGCGGCCTCCCAAACGGTCTGGACCGCGCAGAGGTCCCCGAACTCAGCCAATTCGTGATCGTTCTGGGCGGAGACGGTACACTTCTCGCCGCTGCCCGTGCCATCGGCAGCCGCCCGGTCCCGGTCTTCGCCGTGAATCTCGGAACCCTCGGTTTCCTCACCGCGATTACCGTCGATGAAATGTATCCCGAACTCGAGCGTGCGCTCATGGGCCAGAATCGCATCGGCCACCGCCGCATGCTCCAGTGCCGCGTACTCCGTGACGGCGCTGAAGTCGCGTCCTACCTGGCCCTCAACGACATCGTTGTCAGCAAGGTGCCAGACGCCCCGATGATTGACCTCGATACCCACGTCGACAACAATTTCGTCTGCACCTACAAAGCCGATGGTTTGATTGTCTGTACCCCAACCGGCTCCACCGCCTACTCACTGTCGGCTGGAGGCCCGATCATTTTCCCCACCGTCGCCGCTTTTGCCCTCACGCCCATCTGTCCGCATGCCCTCACCAATCGCCCTGTCATTGTGCCGGACTCCGCCGTCGTCCAGGTCATCTCGCTGGCCAAGGACGATCATGCCTATTTGAATGCCGACGGACGAATGGGGGAGCGGTTGAAAAAAGGGGATCGAGTCGAGGTGCGCCGGTCCACCCATACCCTGAACTTGATCCGGCCGCCACGCTTGCTCTATTTCGACGTTCTAAGACAGAAGCTCAATTGGGGAAAACGGTAGGCGTGACACCCGCTACTTCTTGAACAAATTGTCGAACGCCGCCCGCGCATCGGCTGGAGTTCGTGGAGCGGCGGCCGAAGGCCCGGTCGTCGGCGTAGTCACTTCTCGTGCCACAGTGAAGCGCGGGGAAAACAGTTCACATTCGTTAGCTAGATCTTTGTACGGAATGCGCTCCGGAATCGGCTTCCGGCACTGGAATCGGGTCGACGGCTCAAATGACGCACACTGTTTGCAGCAGTGAAGCGGCGTCGAGCATTTCGGGCAATTCGTAGCAAAGTCGGTTCCCGCCGGCAACGCGGTCGAGCAGTTCCAACACCGCGATGCTGTCACCGTTTGCACCATCCGCGGCAGTCGCGGCCCCGTCACGTCGAGCGGAGGTCTCGGGCCCGAAGATCGCGGACGATCTTCTCTACCGCGGTTGTCGCGGTCGCCGTCCTGATATCCGTGTTGTTGATACTTCCGATCGCCGTCCATAAGCGGGATCACTCCTCAAGGACAAGTTCAGCCGGTTGATTGGCTTTTCATCACCGGGCTCCGCAGACGGAATTCATCGGTATTGTGCAGGGCAACGAATTGGCTCCGATTTTCGGTGATTCCAAAATCTGGTAGGACTCGGCGGAATGAGAGGCAACAGAATCCGGTTCCCCGTAGAACCTGGTTCTTATGAAATCTGCCCGGCGCGACGATCGCGCCCACCTCACACAACTATGTATCATGGATTGCACTCCTGGGGCAAGCCGTATCTGACAAGCCGTATCGGAAGACAGCCATTTTTTCGTCACGCCCACTTCATCGGGGACTGGCATGGCCTCGCCAACGGATCGTCGGAATGGTTCGGACTCACCCGGATCGCGAACCCCAGACGGCCCGTCTGCGAAGCCACGAACTGCGCCGAAAAGCGATAGAGTCCGGCCCCTGCTGGCACCGCCGAATTCATGGCGATCACGGTTGTCTCATCCAACTGCCCTTCGGCGCCAACTCTGCCGAGAACCGCCTCCACTCGCACGTCAGACGGTGACAGACCAGCCAAATCGATCACGGCTTGAATCGGTACCGCATCGGCAGCCAGCACGGGCTTCGCTGGAAGCGAACCTGTCTCCACGAATCGTACTCCGTCCCACGCCGCCGCTACCCGGCTCACCCAGTCGGAGTGCTCGCGCACCGCGGCGTAGTCATCCTTCGATGAAGCATGCCAGTTCTGATGCGCCGGAAAATACAACTGATCGTAATACTCAGTCAGCATCCGGCTGCAATTGAACTGCGGGCTGATTGTCATCAACGACTGTTTCACCCGCCGCATCCATTGCTCTGGAACTCCCCGGTCGCGGTCCCGGTAATAAAGCGGGACGATGTCGTTCTCGAGCAGTGAGTAAATCGCCAACGCGTGAGGCTCGTCCTGATCTTCGCTATAAGCCACCCGGTCGCCGATCGCCCAGCCTCCGGAGTATTCGTAGGCTTCATCGAACCACCCATCCAGGATCGAGAGATTCGGAACTCCATTCATGCTCGCCTTCATGCCGGAGGTGCCGCAGGCTTCTTCGCCGCGACGCGGCGTATTCAGCCATATATCCACCCCTTGCACAAGCTCACGCCCAACCTCGATCGAGTAGTCCTCCACAAAGACCAGTCGGCGCGAAAGCTCCGGATCCCGCGAAAGATTGTAGATCTCCCGTATGAACGATTTTCCCGGATGATCCTTCGGATGCGCCTTGCCGGCAATGATAATCTGCACTGGCATTTCCGGATGATTCAGAATCCGCTTCAATCGCGCCACATCGCGGAAAAGCAGCGTCGCCCTCTTATACGTGGCGAAGCGCCGCGAGAAACCGATCGTGAACGCCTCCGGGTCCAGCACTTCGGAAAGGCGGCGGATCTCGGCTGCCGAGGCCTTTCGCTGATTGGCCGAATGGGTAACCCGCTCTCGCACGAAATGCACCAACCGGCGCTTCCGGCGGCGGCGTACTTCCCACAGTTCCGCATCCGGTATCTCTTCCACCTGTTCCCAAGTCTTTGGATCGTTGTGGCGCTCCAGCCAATCCGGCTGCAGGTACTGATCGTACAGCGCCGCCAGATCCCCGTTCACCCAACTCGGCAGATGCACCCCGTTGGTCACCGAGGTGATCGGCACTTCCCACGTCGGCACCTGCGGCCACATGTCCTGGAACATCTCCTGCGAAACGTCGCCGTGAAGCCGGCTTACAGCGTTCCGGTAGGAGGATGTCCGAAGTGCGCAGATGGCCATTGAAAACCGCTCGGAGGTATCGGCCGGGTTTCGGCGTCCAATCGAGAGTAACGTCTCGAATGGAATTCGGCCGTCTTCGCAGTACCGCCGGAAATATTCGTACACCAGGCCTGGATCGAATAGATCGAATCCCGCCGGAACCGATGTATGCGTCGTGAACACGTTGTTCGAACGCGCTGCCTCTAGCGCTTGCGGGAACGTGAGGCCTCGCTGTTCCATCAACAGCCGGATGCGCTCAATCGCCAAAAACGCCGAGTGCCCTTCGTTCATGTGATAGACGGTCGGCTGAATGTTCAGCGCCGCCAGCGCTCGCAGCCCTCCGATACCAAGAACGATTTCCTGGCGAATCCGCTTGTTGATGTCGCCGCCATACAACTGATCGGTAATGTCTCGGTACTCCTCCGGGTTCTCCGCGATGTTTGTGTCGAGCAGATACAGCGTCACCCCGGCGACGGCCAGCTTCCACACTTTCACCTGGATTCGCCCATTGGGCATGTCCACCTGAACCCGGACCTCGTTTCCCTCGGCATCGTACACCTGGCTGATCTGGAGTGTGTAGAAGTCGTTCACAGGGTAGCGTTCCTGCTGCCACCCGTCCGGATTCAACGCCTGGCGGAAGTACCCCTGCTGATACAGCAGCCCCACTCCCACAAGGTTCAGCCCGATATCGGAAGCCGCCTTCAGGTGGTCGCCCGCCAGAAGCCCCAAGCCCCCGGAATAGATCTGCATGCACTGCACCACGCCGTACTCCATACAGAAATACGCGATCAGCCCTTCCTTTCGAAGTGCCGCCCGGCGCTCCATATAGGCGTCTAGGCTGTCGCAGGCATGGCGATAGAGAGCGATGTACCGGGGATCTGCAGCGGCCCGCTCCAGCACCGTGTGCGGCACCTGGCTCAACATCAGGACCGGGTTGTGCCCCGAAGCCTGCCACAACTGGGGGTCCAGTCGCCGAAACAGGGCCCGGACCGTATGGTCCCAACTCCACAAGACGTTGTGGGCCAGTTCCATCAGTCGAGGAAGTTCTTCCGGGATCGCCGGCTTTACTAAGAATTTTGTGAGAGGCTGAACTTGAAAACGCATGGTTTGTGAGAACTACCAGGGTAGCAGTGGCTTCCGGTGACTGGAAAGCCCAGTCCGTGTGCGCCGCTTTCCCGTACCCTTTGTTGTTCGGCAGGCCGCCATGGAAATATTAGGGCTCCCACGGATACTGGAAGTTCTAGCATCAATACGTTCACTTTGTCGCCAGGTGGGCGTTGGCCCGCTCACGGATTCCGCTGAGCACCGTGAAGCTGTAAAGCGTCACAAATACGATCAACGGATCGGTCGGAGCGCGATAGCGAGGCTCGCCAACGTCCACCGCGCACGAAATCGCCATCGTGTAAAAGATAATCATCGTCGCCAGAACCCACGCGAAAGGCAAATGGACCTTCAGATCCTCTCTCCCGTTGTACTGGCTCATCATCCATCCACCCCAGATCGCGACCTGCAGCAGTACAAACAGTATTTCCAGTAGCAGCGTCAGCAACGCGAATCCATATTGCGCCGGTCCGAACGCCGCGACAAGCGGCGTGATGAATGGCTGAACATAGTAGCCGAAACTCTGGCACACAGTCTGCAAGTACGCCAATGGTGACCGGAGGATCAACCGCGTATTCTCCCGCTGAGCGAGCCGCGCCATTTCCTGCCGGTCCATCCCTTTCGCTATCAGTTCCTTCCGAACCCCGTACCACGTCTGGGAGACCTGGCCCCGATTCACGTACAGTTGGTTTCGATGCCGGACCACTACTTCGCGCAGTTCCGGATCCTCAATGCGCTCGTAAACCTCCGAAGCTCTTGTCCCGAGATGGTAGCCCATCCCATTCGTCAGCGCTGTCCAACCAAACCGCACCCGGTTGTGCACAAGGTAAGCCCCGATCAGCACCACCGACACCACCGTCACCGCCAGCGCTGCGCGCCGGAAACGTTCCCCACTGCCGCGATACAGAAATAACAGGCATCCCACCAGCACCCCCAGCAATTGATAGGTCGGCCGGACAAACGCGCACATCGCAAACAGAATCGCCGACAGCAACATCATCCCGTCGCCGCCGCGCCGCAGATACGTCAGAAGGGTTACCACCGAAGCAATGAGAATCACCATCGTCGCCGCTTCCGTCATCAGCGTCCCGGCAAGTTGCGCGTGATGCGGCAGCAGGATCAATGCCGTTGCCATCCATACCAACTGGCGCCGCATCCCTAGGTGAAGCATGCACCATGCCAGCAGCGCGGTCGCCCCGACGTAGCTCACAAGTGAAAAATAGAAGAATCCCCGGTCCTGCCCGAACGCCAGCACCAACAGCGGCACCGCCACTGTCCGGTCCCTCATCTCGTCGAGTCTGCCGTCTCGTATGTCCTCGGCAAAATCGATCAGTGCCCCCGAATCGGGGTATTTCAGCGGCGCTTGCTTCCAAAGTACCGGATACGTAACAAGAGCGATTGCGCACAGAATCAGGACCACTCCCAGCGGTCTGCCGATAGCTGCCTTCACTGTAGACACCTCCTCCCTCAGGCCCGGCGAAATTGCATCGCCTCGGTCAAACGCAGGAGCGGCTCCGCGCATCGCTGACCGCCTTCCGGGGTTTCGATAGCGGCTCGATATCAACCCAATCGTGCTGCGGCACGCTCAGGTAGGAAAGCCGCATGTTCTCCCGCCGGCCCGTTGTCACAGTGTCCAGTATGAACCCGCACACAAGGCTCAAACAGGCAACCAACATAATGCTCGCCGACAATACCGCCGTCGGCAGACGAGGTACCAATCCCGTCGTCACGAACGTATGGATGATCGGGACCGCCAGTACCGCGGCTAACAGCGCAAGCGCGGCTGACACCCAGGAATAGAAAGCCAGTGGGCGCTCCCGCCGCACCAGCCGCAATATCGTCTTCAGAATCTTCCAGCCGTCGGCGTACGTGTTGAGCTTGCTCACGGAACCCTCGGGCCGCGAAAAATACGTCGACGAGATTTCGTCGATAGGCAAGCGCAACGTCAGGGCATGAACGGTTAACTCGGTCTCGATATCGAACCCGGTCGTCAGGGCGGGGAACGACTTCACAAATCGCCGCGAAAACACCCGGTACCCAGACAGGATATCGGTGAACCGTTTGCCGAACAGCGTTGCCACCGCGGTCGTAAACATCCGGTTGCCGAACTGGTGCCCGGCCCGGTACGCGGAGCTTTCCTGATGCACCCGGCACGCCACCACCATGTCGAGACAACTGGACGTAAGTCGATCGATCATCTCCGGTGCGGCGAACGCGTCGTAGGTGGAATCGCCGTCCACCATCACATACACATCAGCCTCTACGTCGCCGAACATCCGGCGCACCACGTTGCCTTTGCCCTGCAGCGGCTCGCGCCTGGCTACCGCTCCGGCTTCCACCGCCCGGTCAAACGTCTTATCACCCGAGTTGTTGTCGTAGACGTACACGGTGGCAGTGGGCAGCGCGGCTCGAAAATCAGCCACCACTCGCCCTATCGTGTCTCCCTCGTTGTAGCAGGGCACCAGAACAGCAATACGCGGCTCGTACATAAAGAAGTCCGTCCTCCTTAGCCATACTAGGCCCACTTGCCCGGAAAAGGAGCAAGTGCGCCAGTCCGACTATACTCCGTACGTTACCAGGGAACAACAGTGGTTGGCATGACCTCCGTGTACCGGTACGGCTATAGTGGGTCCGGTTACTGACGATTATCTCCCACTGCGCCGGGAAAGTCGCCGCCGGCTTCGCGAACCACCCGCACTGACTGCCGGCCTAACTTCCGGCGATGCCAACTCAACGCGTCAAACATGACGGGTATCGGCCGGATCGGCCTCCCGATGTTCCATTGAAAATTCCTGACAGTATTGCGGTGCAAGCCGCCGCCTGTCTCGTTTATCTGCGAGCCTCCATGTCTGTGATACTATCCGTTCTTTACAGAGCGGTTCTAAACGCGTTTCAAACCGCTCAACAAGAGCAAAGGAGACCACGTTTTGAAAGTCTACGACGGCAGCGACATCCGCAATATAGCGTTCATCGGACACCTGAACTCGGGCAAAACTTCTCTCGCCTCCGCCCTCGCCTTCACCAGCGGAATCGGCAACCGCCTCGGCCTTGTCGACGAAGGCAACGCCATCACCGATTTCGACGACGAAGAAACCGCTCGTAAGATTTCAATCGCCAGCGCTGTGGTAGCCATCGAATGGGGAAAGAATAAGATCAACGTCATCGATACACCCGG
>JBGSME010001003.1:0-5013 GCA_041740335.1 Bryobacteraceae bacterium
TCACCGTGCTGCCATTGAGCGGATCACCGCGGAATCCGCCGCCGGGCAGCCTTTGCCGCCCATTCTGTGCTGGTGCGGGACCGGGGAGACGGGGCGCGGCGAAACGCTCGGCGCTTTTGCTCCCGGCCTCGCGGCCATCGCCGAACATGGCTGCCCGCCGGAACAAATGGAGGCGCTCGCGCAAGCGGTACAACAGCGCACCGGCGGCACGGCGCCCATCATCCTCACCCGCTCCGGCTGGCGCGATCGCTATTCCGCGCTCATCCGAAATCCGATCATGCATTCGATTTGGGGCAACCGCACGTTATTCGATCTCCGGTTCATCCACGGATTGCCCGCCGAAGCCGCGGACCTGATCGCCCATATCGTCGCGGAGGTTTCCTCCGAACCGGCACTTGTCCGCATCCTGGCCAACGATACGCTGGCGCAGCTTCCCCCGCTGACCTTTTTCCGCGGCGTCGTGATTGACCTCGAAGGCGGCGCGCATCAGACGCTGGATCTCGACACCGAAGCCATTCTCCCGATCGTCGATTCCGCCCGCGTATTCGCGCTTTCGGTGGGCGCCGCCGGCATCACACACACCGTGGCTCGCCTGGAAGCCGCCCGGCACGCGTTGCCCGAGTCGGCAGCGGTTTTTCTTGACGCTGCCGAGGCATTCCGGACCGCTTCCTGGCTGCGGGCACGGCTGGGTGGCTCCGTCGTTGAGCCGGCCGCGCTCGCCAAGTTTGACCAGGGTCTGCTTAGCAACGCTTTTGCTGCCATACACGCGCTGTTGGAACTGACCGCCTCCCGCTTCGGATTCGAGTTGGCGCAATGACCGATGCTCCGCTGCCGCCCGTGGCGGCCGAATACGAACGGAGCTTCGAAGCCACTTGGGACGACGCGACCCCCGCCCGCGAAGTTCGCTTCGTCGTGCTCGATACCGAAACCACCGGCCTCGACCCGCGCCGTGATCGCATCATCACGATAGGAGCCGTCGCCGTCTACGGCGGGCAGATTCTGCTCGACGATAGTTTCGAGGCGATGCTTCACATCCCCTACAACCTGTCGTCGGTGACCGTGCATGGCATCACGAGAGACCAGGCCAGCGAGGGCTACACCGAAGCCGAGGCGCTGGAGGCGTTCCTCCCCAGCCTCCGCGATGGAGTGATCGTTGGCCACCATATCGGCCACGACGTAGCCGCGCTCGACGCCGCCTGCCAACGCACCTTTGGCATCGGGCTTCGAAACCGGTTCCTCGACACCATGGACCTCACACTCCACCTGGAGCGAGACGGCGCGTTTCCCGGACATTCGTTCCGGTCATTCACTCTCGATGCACTCTGCGAGTTCTTCTCCATCACCCCGCATGACCGGCACACCGCCGGCGGCGACGCGCTGCTGACCGCGTTGGTCTTTCTACGTCTGCTGCGCCTGGCCGCACGCCACGGCCGAGGGACGCTCGGGAGCCTCTCGGAACGGTTTGACCCAGAGGGATAGTCTCGCGGGGATCGGCGAAGGCGATACAATCTTCCCCATGAGAACCTTGTTGTTCGGTCTTCTCCTCGGAACCTCTCTCCTCACAGCGCAGCCGAAGAAGATCCTGATGTTCGGCGCGTCCCCGGCCGCGGTGGCGGCGATGCAGAAGGAAATCCCGAACGCCCGATTGGTAGCCGTGAACGCACAAAACGCGCTTGCTGAAGTGGCCGATGCGGATGCCGTGGTCGGCAACATCACGCCGGAGATGGTCCGCAAAGGAACGAAGCTGAAATGGTTCCACGTTACCAGTGCCGGCGTCGAAAAATTCCTGCATCTTGGCGGAACGGAGCTCATGAATAGCGACATCGTGGTCACCAACGCGAAGATCGTGCAGGGTCCGGAGATCGCCGACCATGCCATGGCCATGCTGCTCAATATGACCCGCGGGCTGAACCGCATCGTTCCGCGCCGCGGCGAGGAGAATTGGGAGCGCGACCGTGACGAATATCAGGCGATCGAATTGAACGAGAAGACCGCGGTGGTGATCGGCGTCGGCGGCATCGGCACCCAGATCGCCGTGCGCGCCCATGCTTTCGGCATGAAAGTAATCGGCGTCGATCCGAAGGACATCCCCTATATGCCCTTCATCGAGCGCGTCGTCCGGCCCGACCAGCTCGACGAAGTGATCCCGCTGGCCGACGTATTGTTCATCTCTGCGCCGCACACGCGCGATAGCCACAAGATGGTCGGCCCCAAGCAGTTCGCCGCCATGAAGCGCGGCGCTTATTTCATCGCGGTCTCGCGCGGCGGCCTGTACGATATGCCGTCCCTGGTGAAGGCGCTCGACAGTAAGGTGCTGGCCGGGGCCGGCGTGGACGTAACTGATCCGGAACCTCTACCCAAGGGCCATCCGCTATGGAAGTTCGAGAACGCCATCATCACGCCCCATATTGCTACGCGTTCGGATTTGTCGCCGGCGCGGCGGGACTACATCTTAAAAGAGAACCTGAAGCGCTTCGTCGACGGGCGCCCACTGCTGCATGTTGTCGACAAGCAGAAGGGATTCTGATCCACGCTTTCAGTTAGAACCGCCACCGCAACGAAATCTGCACGGTGCGAGGCGAGTGAGCCGCGTTCGCGCGGCCGAAAAACGGTGACGTCAGGACACCGATATACTCAACCGGGTTCACCCGGTTCAGCAGGTTGAAGAAGTCGAGATTCAGGTCGACGTTCCGCGAAGTGTGCTGGCGTCCACGGTCAAGCAGGCGCTGCACGCGAAAGCTCCGTGTCACGCGAAAATCGATCGTGAACTGATTCGGGCCCAGGCCGGTGTTGCGCGTCACTCCCGCCGGACGGTCATTGTTCACGGTATCCCCGTTGTCGTCCCGGCCCGTTGTGACGTTGTAAGGCAGTCCGCTGCCGGCCGTGATAAATGTGCCGGCGCGGAAGCCGCCGTCGAATTCGAACGACGCGGCCACGCTCACCCTGTGGCGCTGATCGTAGTTCGCGCGGCCCCACTCCGGCCGATAGTCGAAGCTGTTGGCCGGAAGTTCGAACGCGCCGCTGGTGTTGTCGAGCGTCTTCGAGTAGGAGTATTGCGCCATGCCGGAAAAGCGGCTGGTTAAGTTACCGCGCCAAGTGGCGCTCCACGATTCGCTGCGCATGCTGGCGGAAGACTCGGTCTGGTTCACGTTCAGCAATCCGGGCGCAAGACGGCCGCCGCCGCCCGGCTGCGGAGCGTTCACGTTGCTGCCGCGCAGTAAGTGCAGCCCCCGCATTCTCTGATACTCGATCGAGACATGGGCTCCTGGCGTCACCTGATGCTCCACAACGGCGCTGGCTTGCGCAACGTAAGGTAATCGAAGATCCGGCGCGGTAGTAACGATGCTGGGCGGCAGCGCGCCCCCTTCGATGGAAGGCACGTTCGGGTAGCTGGGATTGGCGATGACGTACTCGCGAAGGTGATCCCCATCGTAGAGCAGGCTGAGCCGCGCGAGCTCCGAACTGACGCGTTCGTAGAACACACCGGCGCCGACGCGGACCACCGTCTTTCCAGGAATCGCCGCCCACGCCAGTGCCACGCGCGGCGCAATGCCGAACGGGTCTTTCACGTTGGACTGCCATCCGTATCGTGCACCCGCCATCAACTGCAGAGTGGGCGACAGGGTCATCTCATCCTGAACGTATCCATATGCTTCGCGCTGCTGGAACTCAACGAGCGGTTGGCCGGAGTTCTGGCGAAAGCGGAACGGTTGGCCGGCGGCGAACGAGTTCAGCCCATCGAAATCGTAGGTTCCACCGAAGTTCGATTGATCCAGTGATCGATACCAGGCGAAGCGGACGTCGCCGCCGAACTTCAGCGAGTGCATGCCCGCGAAGTAGCTCGCCGAGTCCCGGACACGGAAAACTTTTTGCCGCGCGCTGCGGAACTGCTGCGGAGCGCCCGCCGAGAACGCACCATGCACGATCGTTGCCACGCCATCGGCCTCGCCGCCGGTGACGTTATTGCCACTGTCGTAGGCGATGCGAAAGTCGTTCAGCATCGTTTCGGAGACGAGCGCCTGGTCTGAAAATTGCACCCGGTGTCCGCGTTGCGACGATGCATAACCTTGTTCGGCGAGCCGCAAGCCGCCGACGCCGCGGACTTGTTCTCCGCGATCGTTCAACGAGTAGGTGCCGAGCAGCGTATGCTTTGACCCGGCCTTCGTATCCAGCCGCGAGAGGAAATGCGTGCGCCGCTCCGGCGACGGTACGTTCGCCACCAGCGGACCGGCAAGGCCCACTGCATTCACCAGCGCGTTGTCGTTGTCGATAAGGCGGTCCGCACTTACGAAATAGGCAACGCGGCCGCCGTCGAAGTTACCACCGAAGTTGCCGTCGAAAAGATAGCGGGTGTAGTCCGGCTTGGTCTTAGCGAAAGCGTTGCGATTGTCGAGCGCGGAGTTCCGGGCATAGATGCCGAAGCTTCCCTTGGTCCTTCGGAACGATCCTTCGTCGGTGTACACATCGACGCGCGCTTTGCCAGGCCGGCGGTTTGTTGCCGAATAGGGATTTCGATTGACCCTCACGCGGCGGATCGACCCTGGCGGCAGATCGACAGCGCCGGCCTCCATCCCGTCCACGGTGATGTCCAGACCTTCCGCGCCTTGCGCGGCGGGAGAGGCAAAGCCGGCCACGATGCCGAGAATATCCTGGCCCGGAGCCGGCAGGCCCTCCAGGAGATTCTCTTCGAAGCTGAGTTGATCCGAGTTTCGATCGAGATTCACCAGCGATTCGTCCGCCTTCCGGCTGGCGTTCACAGTCACCGCGCTGGCTTGTTCGGCCACCTGCATCACTACGGCAACCGGCGCCGGAGCCTCCGTGCCCACTTCAACCTTGATCGAATCCGCCGTTAGGCCGGCCGACTTGGTTCGAAGCTTATAAGACCCGGCGGGAACATCCTCGAAGACGAAGGCGCCCTTCTCGCCGGTGGTGGTGCGCCGTCGCTCGGCATCGTCCGGGGCGGTGCGCAGGGCGATCGAAACTTGCGCGCCGGGCACGGGCGCCCCGGTGCTG